>DATCLV010000337.1:0-4216 GCA_036563745.1 Acidimicrobiales bacterium
GGTGAACGAGGTGCAGTGGCTCGGCGTGGCCCTGGCGGTCGGCGCGCTGTGGTGGTTCGTCGCGCTGCCCACGCGGCGGTTCGCCGTCGCGGTCGCCGTGGCGTCGGTGGTGGCGTGGGCGCTGCCCGGCGACGAGTGGGCCCCGCTGTGGATCGCCAACGGCGGCCTGCTGGTCCTGCAGGTGGTCGACGCCTGGCTGGCACCCTCGCCCGGGCGCGTGCCGGTCGAGCGGTCGCTGCCGTCGGGCATCACGCTGGGCGCCGAGGCCGACGTGACCTGGACGGTCCGCAACCCGTCGAGCTTCGGCTGCCGCATCAGCCTGGCCGACGAGCTGGCCCCGTCGCTGCGGGCCACGACCCGCCGGGCCGGCGGCCGCGTCCCCCGCAAGGGCACGCTGCGGGCCACCGCCCGGCTCCGGCCCGCCCGCCGCGGCCGCTTCACGCCCACCAAGGTGGTCGTGCGCACCGAGGGCCCGCTGGGGCTGGGCGCCCGCCAGACGACCCAGGAGATCCCCGGCGAGCTGCGGGTGCTCCCGTCGTTCCGGTCGAAGGACGACGCCGAGCTGCGCATCCGCAAGGCCCGGCTCCTGGAGGTCGGCCTGCGGTCGGCCCGGGGGCGGGGCGGCGGCACCGAGTTCGAGCAGCTCCGGGAGTACGGCATCGACGACGAGTTCCGCCGGGTCGACTGGTCGGCCACCGCCCGGACGGGCAAGCCGATCGTGCGCACCTACCGGTCGGAGCAGAACCAGACCGTGGTGGTGCTGCTCGACAACGGCCGCGTGATGGCGGGCCGGGTCGACGGCGTGCCCCGGGTGGAGCACGCGATGGACGCGGTGATGGCGCTCACCACCGTCGCCACGGGTCTGGGCGACCGCTGCGGGGTCGTCGCCTTCGACCGCGAGGTGCGGGCCGTGGTGCCGCCGCGGCACGGCCGGGCCCAGATGGCCAGCGTGGTGGAGGCGCTCTACGCCCTGGAGCCGGCGCTGGTGGAGAGCGACTACGCCGGGGCGTTCACCGAGACCCTGGCCCGCTTCCGGCGCCGCACGATGCTGGTGGTCCTCACCGACCTGGTCGAGGTGTCGGTGAACGAGTGGCTGGTCCCGGCGCTGCCGTTGATCGTGCGCGAGCACCTCGTGGTGGTGGCGGGCGTCGTCGACCCGGACGTGACGCGGTGGGCGACCGCGACCGACGTGTCCGACCCGTCGACCGCCTACCGCCAGGCCGCGGCGGTGGCGGCGATGGCCCGGCGTCGGCAGGTGGCGGCCCGGCTGCGGGGCCTGGGCGCCACCGTGGTCGACGCCCAGCCGGGGCGCCTGGCCCCGGCGCTGGCCGACGCCTACCTGCAGATCAAGGCCACCGGCCGCCTGTAGGCGCCGCGCCCGCCGGCCGGGGCCCGGCTGTCGACCGGGGTCGCCGGTCGTCGGGACCGCGCCGGCCGTCCCGTCGTCCTGGTCGCCCGGGGTCGTCCTGGTCGCGCTGGTCGCCCTGGTCGGCGCTGGCCGTCCTAGTCGCCCTGGTCGGCGCTGGCCGACCTACGCCGCCCAGGACCGCTCGCGGGCGGCGGCCAGCTCGTCCCAGCCCCGGTCGAGCTCGCCCATGTCGCCGGTGAGGCCGCGGGCGGTCGCCACCCGCCCCTGGACCACGACCCAGGTGAGGAACGCCAGCTCGGCCATCACGCCGATCCCCACCCGCAGGGCCGTGGGCACGCCCCGGCCGGTGATGAACCCCTCGATGATGCCGGCGACCACGAAGGCGACCATCAGGCCCAGGGCGATGAGCACCGCCCGACGGGCCTCGGCGCCCACGGCCTCCGCCCGGGACCGGTCGCCCGGGGCGATGACCGCCCAGCCCAGCCGCAGCCCGGCGCCCCCGGCGATGATCACCGCCGTGAGCTCCAGGAGGCCGTGGGGGAGGATCAGCCCGAAGAACCGGCCCAGCTCGCCCACCGACGAGAACGCTCCGCCGGCCACGCCCAGGTTGGCGCCGTTGACCACCATGATCGCCACCGTCGGGATGCCGAGGAGGATCCCGCCGGCGAACGCCATGAACGACACCCGGATGTTGTTGACGGTGACCTCGGTGGCGAAGTTCGTGGCGGAGTCCGACGAGTAGTAGTTCTCGAAGTCCTCCTCCAGGTACGCGTCGCGCACGACGTCGGGGAGCGCGACGTCGAGGGCCGCCTCGCTCCGGTCGAGCCACACGCCGATCAGGAACGCCGGCACCAGCAGCAGCGCCGCCGCGGCCGCCACGAACCGCCCGCTCTGGTACACGGCGGCGGGGAAGCGCCATACGAAGAAGTCGCGGATCGCCGGTCCCGGCCGGGTGCGGCTCCGGTAGATCACGCCGCCGGCGTTCGACACCAGCGTGGTCAGCCGCATGGTCAGGCCCGCGTCCCGGTAGGCGGTGCGGGCGTGCGACAGGTGCGCCGAGGTGCGCTGGTAGAGCGCGACCAGCTCCTCGAGCTCGCGGGGCTCGAGGTTGCGCAGCCCGCGGCGCGCCCGGCCCGTCAGCTCGCCGAGTCGGTCCCAGGCCGGCTGGTTCCGAGCGATGAACCTGTCGATGTCCATGCCGCCGGGGACGCTAGCTTGCCCTCGAACCACCCCGCCGTCGCGGCGCGACGTCGGGTTTCGCTGACACAGGCAGGTCTGAAGTGAGCGTTGGCCCCGGGATCGTGACGCCGGAAGCCGTCGTGCTGGACGTCGAGCGGGCGGGGGTCGCGTCGCGCCTGCTGGCGATCACCATCGACTTCATCGCCCTCGGCATCGTCTGGGGCATGGTGGCGTGGTTCCTGCTGAGCACGTTCGGTGAGGTGGAGGGCGTGAGCGGCGCCGTGCTCGCCATCGTGGGCAGCCTGGGGATGTACCTGGCCTGGTTCTGCGGCTTCGAGACCGCGATCGGGCGGACGCCGGGCAAGGCGGCCCTGGGCCTGCGGGTCGTCGGCACCGACGGCACGCCGGTCCGGTTCGTCCAGGCCTTCCTGCGGGCGATCATCGGCATCGTCGACTTCCTGCTGGTGCCGGTCGGTTTCGTCGCCGTCGTGTCGTGCCTGCTGTCGCCCCGCGACCAGCGCCTGGGCGACGTGGCCGCCGGCACGCTCGTCGTCCGCGACCGCACCGCCGTGCGCCTCGTCACCCCCGCCCGGTTCCCGGTGCCCTACGGCTACGAGGCCTACGTGAGCTCCCTCGACGTCGGCGCGATGACCGAGGGCCAGTACGGGGTGCTGCGCAACTTCCTGCTCCGGGCCCACCAGCTCAGCCCGCTGGCCCGCGCCCAGATGGCGGTGCGGCTGGCCAACCCGATCTCGCGGGTGCTGCGCCACGACCCGCCGCGCAACCTGCACCCCGAGACCTTCCTCGTGTGCGTGGTAGCCGCCTGGCAGCAGGCCCACGCCGACCCGGCGCCGCCGCTGCCCACCTGGTAGCCCGCCGGGTCCGGTCGGCCGGAGGCCCCGCCGGCCCTGGTAGCCGGGCCCGCGGGGCCGCGGCACAATGGGCCGTCGTGGCCCCGCCCGACGCGCCCCCCGTCACCTACCTCGACCACGCCGCCACCACCCCGCTGCGGCCCGAGGCGCGCGCCGCGATGCTCCCGTGGCTGGGCGGCGCCTTCGGCAACCCGTCCGGCGCCCACCGGGTGGCCCGCGCCGCCCGCCAGGCGATCGACGAGGCCCGCGACACGATCGCCGCGCTCCTCGGCTGCGCCCCCAACGAGGTCGTGTTCACCGCGGGCGGCACCGAGGCCGACAACCTGGCGGTGCTCGGCGTCGCCGCCGCCCGGCCGGGCCCGGTGGTGGCGTGCGCGGTCGAGCACCACGCGGTCCTCGAGCCCGTGCACGCCGTGGGCGGCGTGACGTGCCGGGTCGACCGCGGCGGCGTCGTCGACCTCGACGCCCTGGCCGCGGTGCTGACCCCCGCCACCTCGCTGGTGACGGTGATGACCGCCAACAACGAGGTCGGCACCGTCCAGCCGCTCGACGAGGTGGCCCGGGTCGTCCGGGGCCGGGCCCCCGAGGCCGCGCTCCACACCGACGCCGTCCAGGGCGCGCCCTGGCTCGACCTCGGCCGGGTGGCCGCCGCCTGCGACCTGGTGACGGTGAGCGCCCACAAGCTGGGCGGCCCCCAGGGCGTGGGCGTGCTCGTGGTCCGGCGGGGCACGCCGCTGCGGGCGCGGGCGCTCGGCGGCGGCCAGGAGCGCGAGCTGCGCAGCGGCACCCACAACGT
>DATCLV010000733.1:0-5020 GCA_036563745.1 Acidimicrobiales bacterium
CCCCAGTAGCCGCTCGACACCACGTTCGGCTTGGTGGGCCGGATGCACAGTTCGCCGGGCTCGCCCGGTGGGACCGGGTTGCCTTCCTCGTCGGCGATCATGTGCTCCCAGCCGGGCAGCAGCCGCCCGCACGACCGGGGCCGCCGCTCGCTGCCGTAGGGGATCCCGATGGGCAGGTTGGCCTCGGTCGACCCGTAGAACTCGGTGACCGGCACCCCGAACCGGGCCTCGAAGTCGGCGACGTCGGGCGGGCGGGGCACGGCGGCGATCAGCTCGACCCGGTGGGCGTGGTCGTGCTCACCCTCGGGCTGGAGCAGCAGGAGCGACGGGGCGCTGCCCAGCAGGCTGGTCTTGGTGACGCCGAAGTCGGTGAGCCGCCGCCAGAAGTCGGAGGCGTGGAAGCGCTCGGCGATGATCGTGCGGGCCCCCGCCCGGACCGCGCTCAGGAACGTGAACACGAAGGCGTTCGCGTGGAACAGCGGCATCGGGGTGTAGGCGACGTCGTCCGCCGTGTACCGCATGACCGTCTGGGCGGTGACGGTCATCTCGACCAGCGCCCGGTGGCAGAGGGTCACGCCCTTGGCCGGCCCGGTGGTGCCGGAGCTGGCGTAGACGATCACCGGGTCGCCGGGGCGCACCTCGGGCAGCTCGTCGTCGCGGACCGGGCCGCCGTCGGGGTCGGGACCGCCGTCCAGGATCGCCGCGGGGTCGCCGCCGGTACCGTCCCTGGCACCGGAGCCGTCCGTGCCGTCACGGTCGTCGACCACGACGGCGGGGATGCCCCGGGCCTCGACCACCGGCCGCCACTGCGCCTCCAGCGTGGCCGCCCCGACCAGCACGGCGGGGTCGGCAAGGCGCAGGGCCCGGTCGAGCATCTCACCGCGGGCGGCGACGTGGAGGGGCACCACGACGCCGCCCAACAGCGAGGTGGCGAGGATCACGTCGACGAACTGGATGCGGTTCGGCAGCACCACCGCCACGGTCCGCCCGGGCCCGACGCCGTACGACTGCAGGCGCCGGGCCGTGCGGCGGGCCCGATCGTCGAGGTCACCCCGCGTGTGGTGACCGGCGCTCTCGAAGGCCAGGAGCTCCTGGCCACGAGGGCCGGAGAGGACGACCTCGTGGATCGTCGCGCCCGCCGCCCCGGTCGGCACGCCTGTCGCTCCCGTCACGACGCCCGTCACTCCCGTCGCCGCGGTCATCGCCCGACCCCTTCGAGCAGGGCGCAGCTCGGGTCGTCGGGGGCGAACGCCCCGCGGAGCTGGTCGCCGAGGTCCCGCACGAAGGCGGCGCCCTCGACCCGCTCCAGGTCGGCGTGCCAGTCGCGCACCACCGTGCGCTCGGCGATCCGCCACTCGCCGTCCCGCCGGGCGAACCGGTCGAGGTAGCGGCCCGCGAACGCCTGCACCGGGCCGGTGCCGTCGGCGGCCGTGCTGAGCGCCAGCGTGTACGACTCGGCCCGGGCCTCGTCGCCGTCGACGTCGATCGTCGCGTTGGTCAGCAGGTGGAGCGACGACCGGCCCCGGCGGCGGAAGTCGTCGGTGATCACCCGGGCGAACTCCCATCCCGTCCCGTCGAACCAGCCGCGCCGGTCGCGGGCGTCCTCGTGGTAGGCGCCCCGGATGAGCGCCTCGTCGGCCCGGTCGACCCCGCGGCAGTAGCGCACCAGCACCCGGTGGATCGCGCGCTCGTCGAGCAGCGCCTGCACAGCGGCAACGTCCAACGTCTCCCCCCTCTCGATCCCCGCCGATCTCCCTCTCTCTAACGAACGTTAGATCAGAGGCGGGAGCTTGGCAACCCTTCGTGACGAGATCGCCGCCGACCTGCCGCCGAGCGTGGCGGTCAGGCAGGGCGCGCGGTCACCGCGGCGCTGGCGCCGGCCAGGAGGGCCCGGGTGTCGGGCCAGCGGCAGCGGACCAGCCGCCCGGTGGCGCCCAGGGTCACGTAGGCCGTGCCGTCGCCGGCGAAGCACAGGTTGGTGACCAACCCGTCGGCGAACCGGTCCGGGAGGGTCATCTGCACGCAGGCCGACCCGTCGGGCGCCACCACCGTGATCCGCCCCGACACCAACGTCGCGATCGCCACGTTGCCGTGCGCGTCGACGTCGAGGCTGTCGAACAGCTGCAGGCCGGGCAGCCCGCACAGCAGCGTGGCCGGGTCGTTCGGACGACCGTGCGCCACCCGGCCGGGACCGGTGACCGCCCGCCGGTACGCCCGGCCGGTGCCGGTCTCGGCCCAGTACAGCGTGCCCCCGTCGGGCGACAGGCCGATGCCGTTGGGCTCGTGCAGCCCGTCGAGCACCCGGGTCGCCACCCCGGCGCCCGGGGCCAGGTGCAGGATCGCACCCGGCTCGCACGGCCCGCCGTCCCAGCCGGCGACGCCGCCGAAGTCCGTGAACCAGCACCCACCCACGGCGTCGAACACCAGGTCGTTGGGGCGGCACAACGGGCGGTCGCCACCCCGGTCGGCGACCACACGCCGCTCCCCCGTCGTCAGGTCGACCGCCTCGATGCGCCCGCCCTCGTAGCGGGGGTGGCGGCGGCCGTTGTTGGCGACGTAGGCGGCACCATCGGGTCCCAGCGCCACGCCGTTGGGCCCGCCACCACAGTCGCAGACGACCTCGACGACCCCGTCCGGGGTGACGCGGTCGAGCGTGCCCCGCCGGATCTCCACCAGCAGGACCGAGCCGTCATCGAGGGCGACCGGGCTCTCGGGCAGGGCGAACCCGTCGGCCACCAGCTCGACATCGGCGAGCGGGTGGCGGGGCGGCGGCCGCGGGTCGATCGCGCGCGCCCGCCGATCGGGTCCCAGCCCCGCCAGCGCGTCGAGGAACGCCGGCAGCGGCTCGGCGGTCCGCGCCGGCCACGGCGGGGTTGCACCGGGCGCCGGGTCGCCGGACCGGGCCGGCCGGGTGGGACGGGTCGACCGTGACAGGCGGGACGGGCGGGCAGCCGGCTCAGGCATGGGCACCACCGCCTGCCTCGCAGGCGGCCACGGCCTCGGCGAGCCGGGCGATGCCCCGCTCGATGTCGGCCGGCCGGGTGTGGCTGAAGGCGATCCGCAGGTGACGGGACCCACCGGGTCCGCCGGTCCCGCCGAACGCCTCTCCCGGCCGGCAGAGCACGCCGCGGTCGACCGCCGCGGCCCGCACCCGCTCGGCGTCGAGGTCGCCGAGCAGCTCCACCCACAGGTAGAAGCCGCCCTCGGGCACGACGAAGCGCGCCCGGTCGCCGAGGTGGCGGCGGACGGAGTCGACGGTGAGGTCCCGCCGCCGCCGGTAGACCTCGACGGCCCGGGCGAGGTGCGGCACCAGCCGACCCTCGGCGAGGAACCGCTCCATGATCCGGGCCAGCCACTGGCTGACGCCGAGATCGGTGCGCACGCGGGCCAGGCAGTCCACGGCCGCCTCGGTGCCGACCGCCCAGCCGAGCCGGATGCCGGGCGCCACCAGCTTGCTGAAGGCGTGCACCTGGATCACCCGACCGTCGCCGTCGAGCTCCAGCAGCGACGGCAGGGGCTCGCCGTCGTAGCGCAGGTCGGCGTAGATGGCGTCCTCGACCACGCACAGGTCCCACTCCCCCGCCAGCTCCAGCAGCCGACGCCGCCGGTCGAGCGGCAGGCAGGTGCCGGTGGGCAGGTGGAAGGTCGGGATCGTGTAGACGAGCCGGGGACGCACCCCATCGGCCCGCAGGGCGTGCAGCGTCCGCTCGAGTGCGTCGACGTCGAGCCCGTCGGCGTCGACGGGCACCGCGCGGACGTCGGCCCCCAGCATCGTCAGGTAGCGCTGGGCGTAGGGGAACGTCGGCGCCTCCACGACCACGCCGTCGCCCGGGCCGGCGAACGCCGCCGCGACCAGGGCGATCGCCTGCACCGCGCCGGAGGTGAGCACCACGTTGCCCGGACCGAGGTCGGGCCGGCGGTTGGTGGCGCCGATCCACTCGGCGATCCGCTCCCGGAGCCCCTGGTGACCCCGCACCATCTCGGGGTAGCGGGTCACGTACCCCTCACCCTCCCCCGGCAGGAACGTGATGTACTCCAGCGCCCAGCCACCGTCCCGGTCGAGGACCTCGACGGCGATCCGGCGCAGGTCGTCGAGCGGGAACGTCTCGTGGGCGGGCAGGCCCTGGTCGAAGTTGAAGATGATCGGGCCGGACGGCGGCGGGAAGTCGAACGCCGGCACCCGGCGGGCCAGCGTCGACAGCGCCCCGGTCGGGTCCCAGGTCACGTGGCCCCGCCCACCGCCGCCCGCCAGTCGACGCGCGCCATCAGCGGCCCCCAGTCGAAGTGTTGGCGCACCTCGACGATGCGGTCGGTGCCGGGGGTGAACAGGAACACCGTGCAGCCCCGGTTGGCGTAGGGAGCGCCGTCCGCGAACACGGCCTCGTTCTCCCACTCGGCCACCACGGTGTCGGGCACGTCCGGGTCGGCGAGCAGCCGCAGGACGTGGAACCGGAGGCGGACCGTGTTGTCGAACATGGCCGCCAGGAAGGCCGACACCTCGTCGAGGCCCCGGTACCAGCGGCGCTCGAAGGCGCCGTCGACGCTGTACCAGCCGACCGCCGGGTCCATGCCTCCGACGACCGCGGCCAGGTCCCGCCGGTTCATGCCCTCCTCGTGGTACCGCCGGACAGCGGCCAGCTGGGCGCTCCGCATCGGCTCCCCCCTCCTCGTTCGGCTCGACGCTCTAACGAACGATAGATCAGCCACAAGGCAGTGCACAGAGGGGTTCTCCGTCTTTGCCACGGTTGGTGATGGATGGTAAGCATCCCTAACTCATGTTGGTCGGACTACTTGCCAGCCGGTGCGGCGGGCAGCGGGAGGACAGGGCAGTGGCAACGGGACGGATGCGGCGGATCGCAGGGATCGGGCTGGCGGGGCTCCTGGCGGTGGGCATCGTCGCCTGCGGGGACGACGACGGCGACGACACCGCCGCCGAGGAGGAGTCGCCGACGGCGGCCGAGGGCGCCGGGTCGGGGGCCGAGGCGTCCGACGGCCCGGTCACGGTCGAGCACCTCTACGG
>DATCLV010000736.1:0-2296 GCA_036563745.1 Acidimicrobiales bacterium
CGGTGACGAAGACCTCGAGCTGTCCTGGGCGCCAGCTGCGCACGGCGGTGCCCGACAGCAGCGAGCCCACCGGCGCACCCAACCGCTCATAGCCCGACGTCGGCAACCACCCGTAGCCGCGGTGGTAGGCCCGCCGATACACCGACGACCCACCCGCCCCCACCACGAACACATCGAAGCGGCCCCGCCCCCACGACACCGCATCCGGACGGCCGTCACCCGTCAGCACGCCACCCTGCGACAACCACGCCGACACCGGCCGCCCATCCACCACCGTGCGGTGGTACAGCGACTCGTTGACCCCCCGCACGAACACATCCAGCCGACCCGGCTCCCACGACGCCACCCCCGGCGCCGACGTCGCCGTCCCACCCAACGACACCCACCGCGTCCACGACCCCGTCGCCGTCCACGACTTCAACCACACCGCACGATCGCTGCCGACCACCACCACCGCCACATGACCACGACCCCACGACACCGCACCCGGCGACGACGTCAGCACCCCACCCCGCGACAACCACGCCGACCACCCCTTGCCCGGCCGATACGACCGCTGCCACAACGCGTCATCAGACCCGCGCGCGAACACATCCAACGACCACGGCTCCTGCGACGCCACCGCCGGCTGCCCCACCAACCGCACCCCCGGCGGCGCCCCCAACCCGTGCCACCCGCCAGCCGGACCCCACCCCGACCCCGACACGAACCAGCGCTGCACCAGACGACCATCACCATCGATCGCAAACAGATCCGACCGCCCCTCACCCCACGACACCACCGCCGGCGCCGACGGCGCGGGGCTCAGGGTCTGCCACCCGCCCCAGCGCAGCGCGGCGGGCTGCTTGCCGAGCAGGGTCGCGATCGTGCGCAGCGCGGCGGCGGCGTCGACGCGTCCGTGGCGGATCCGCTTCGCGGGGGTCACGGGGGCGGTGGTCGACAGCACGGCGGTCTCGTAGCGCGCCCGTCCGGCCCCGCGCTCGGCGGTCATGGCCAGCCCCAGGACGCCGGACACGACGGGCGCGGCGACGGACGTCCCGCACACCAGGCCGGCGGCGGCCAGGACGGTGGCGGTGACGGTGCAGCCCGGTGCGGCCACGGCCACCCAGGAGCCGGTCGACGACCACGGGTAGATGCGGTCGTCGGCGTCGCTGGCGGCCACCGAGATGACGCCGGGGTAGGCCGCGGGGTACAGGGGCCGCTGGCCGCCGCCGACCTGTCCGTAGTTGCCGGCCGCGGCGACCACCACCGCCCATCGGGCGCGGGCGTGGGCCACAGCGGCCTCCAGCAGGCTGCTGGACTGGAAGGAGCCGAGGCTGAGGTTGATGACGTGGGCGCCTCGGTCGGCGGCGGCGACGATGCCGGCGGCGATCACCGACAGCGGGCCGTGGCCGTCGTCGTCGAGGACCTTGACCGGCATCACCGAGCAGCGCGGGCACACCCCGACGCCGCCGACGCCGTTGCCGAGGCGCGCGGCGATCACGCCGGCGACCTCGGTGCCGTGCCCGTGGCGGTCGACAGGCGGTCCGGAGGAGACGAGGTTGAGGCCGGGGACGGTCGCGCCGCGCAGCTCGGGGTGGCTGGTGTCCACGCCGGTGTCGAGCACGGCCACGACGATGCTGGGGGCGCCGAGGGTGACGTCCCACGCCGACGGCAGGCCGATGCGGCCCGCCGACCATTGGCTCGCGTACTGCGGGTCGGTCGGCCTGAACGCGACCGCGCTCGCGATCGGGTCGGGCTCGACCGATCCGATGTCGCCGTCGGCCCGCAGCACGCGCGCCGCCTCCGCGACGTGGTCTCGGGGGACGGTGACGCGCACGTAGTCGTCCACGCCGAGGTCGTCGACCCGAGCCCGCGGGACGTCGGCGAGGGCTTCGGCGACGCCGTCGGGCCCGGCGTCGCCGCTGTCGACGACGAGCACGCCGGGTGCGGTCGGGGCGGCGGCCGCGGTGTCGGCGACACTGGCGGGCGTCGTGTCGCCAGCCGCAGCGGCGGTCGGCGCAGCCGCCGCGGCGAGGTCGCTGCCGTGCGCGAGGTCGGCGGGGACGGCGGCGAGGGCGAGCAGGAGCAGGCACACCCCACCGGCGATCCGCTTCATCTGGACGCCTGCCCCCGGCTCAGGTGGTCCAGCGGTGCCAGACGCGACCGCTCGTGTCGGTGACGAAGACCTCGAGCTGTCCTGGGCGCCAGCTGCGCACGGCGGTGCCCGACAGCAGCGAGCCCACCGGCGCACCCAACCGCTCATAGCCCGACGTCGGCAACCACCCGTAGCCGCGGTGGTAGGCCCGCCGATACA
>DATCLV010000338.1:0-3229 GCA_036563745.1 Acidimicrobiales bacterium
GTCGTCGAGCAGCTCGATGCGACCGCGGCCCCGCAGCCCGTCGACCAGGCCGGCGGCGATCGCCTCGATGCGCGGCACCAGCCGCTGCACGGCCCGCGGCGTGAACGCCTTCGCCACCAGCGACCGCAGCCGGGTGTGGTCGGGCGGGTCCATGAACAGGATGACCTTGCCCAGCATGTCGTCGAGCGCGGTGTTGCGGCCGGTCGCCGCCAACTGCTCCCGGTAGTTCGTCGACGTCCGGAAGTCGGAGCTCCACCCGGAGGGCGACCGCAGGATGTCGACGATCTCGGCGTGCCGGGTCACCACCCAGGCGCCGGCGGTCGGGCTGTGCACTACCGTGCCCGTCGATCGGAGCCGGTCGTAGAGGAGGTAGAGGTCCGACCGGGCCCCGGCGTCGTGCCGATCGAGGATCCGGCCGACGGTCGCGTCCGCCGGCGTGGTGGCCATTCCGGCAGTGTGGAAGACAGATTTTGCGCAGGCAATAGGTCCGAGGTCACACCCAGCGCATAGGGTGGTCGGCCACAGCGGGCAGGGATTCAAGGCGGGAGTTGCAGAAAGCGTGCAGGGAGCGCGGGAGGCGCACGGGCGGGAGACGCACGGGCGGGCGCCGACGATCCCGGGCGCGGGCACACCGGTGGTCACCGTCATCGTGTGCACCTACAACCGGGCCGACAGGGTCGGGCGGACGGTGCAGGCGGTCCTGGCCCAGGAGGGCCCGGACTTCGAGCTGGTCGTGGTCGACGACGGGTCGCCGGACGCCACCCCGGAGGTGCTCGCCGCCTTGGGCGAGGCCGACCCGCAGGCGCGCCTGCGCGTGGTGCGGCAGGCCAACGCCGGCCTCGGCGCCGCCCGCAACGCCGGGCTCGCCACGGCTCGGGGCGAGTGGGTCGTGTTCCTCGACGACGACGACGTCCCCGACCCCGGCTGGCTCGCAGCGCTCATGGCGCCCACCGGCGACCCCACCGTCGGGATCAGCTGCGTGGGAGCGATCGCGGTCGACCCGACCGGCGCCGAGATCTGCCCGCTGCCGGTCATCCCGCTCGACCAGCCCTTCGGCGGGGTCGTGGCGTCCTACCGCGCCGGGACGTTCGCGGTGCGCGCCGAGCTGTGCCGGGCCGCCGGCGGCTACCTCGACGGCCTGGGCACCAGCCACCAGTTCGAGCTGTTCCTGCGCCTGCAGGACGAGGCCCGCCGCCGGGGCCTCCGCATCGCGGCGACCGACGTGACCCCGCTGCGGATCGAGTGGCGCAACTTCGGCGAGCGCTCCGGCTCCGACCCGTACGTCATCTACGACGCCACCACCTGGGTCATGACCCGCCACCCCGGACGCTTCGCCGGCCAGCACCGGGCGGTGGCGGCCTTCGAGGGCATCCGGGGGGCGGCCGCGGCCCGCATGGGCGACTGGCGGCTGGCCCGCCGCCACTTCCGCGCGCAGGTCCGCCTGGCGCCGGGGTCGCGGCGCGCCTGGCTGCGGCTGGGCCTGGCCTACGTGCCCCCGCTGGGCCGGCGCACCTGGAACCGGCACGAGGCCCCGGCGCTCGACGGGGCCGCCGGCGCGGATGCCGCGGCCGGCGCGGGCGCCGCCGGTCGCGCACACCGGACGAACGGCGCCCGCCGGTCGAAGAGCGCCCGCCGGCGGTCGACGGTGGGCGTGGTGGTGCAGCGGGCCGACCTCCCCGGCGCACCGACCCCGAAGCGGGAGCTGTTCCTGGCCAACGGCTACCGGGAGAACCCGCCGGCCCCCGGCGGACCGAGGCCCCTCGGGCGCGACCGCGGCGTCGACCGCCTGGCCCGGCGGCTCGCCCGGCGCACGCCCGGGCTCCTCGTCGCCCTGGACCTCGGCCTGGAGGTCGTGGACGACCCGATCGTCGCCCTCCGGGACCTGGCCGAGCGGGCCGGCGACCGGCCGGTGCTGCTCGCCATCGCCGACCGCGAGGCGACCGACCCCGACCGGCCGGCGGGCCCGCCGTCGAACCCCGGGCACCGCCGGGAGTGGAGCGAGGACCAGCTGCGGCTCCTGCTGCGCTCGGTCGGCTTCGACGTGCAGCGCACCTGGCGCAAGGCCGACCGGGTGGCGGTGCTGGCCCGCCCCTTCGACGAGCCCCACCGCCGCACGCTGTAACGCCCGCCTTGCGACGCCCCGCGAAGTAAACCGTGCGGTAACTTACCGGCGTCCGTCGGCGCAACAGTGCACACAGCGGAGCCGACTCGCTACAACGGTCCGCATGGGTGCAGGCGCCGGGCCCGCCACGGGTGCAACCGACCACGGGACCGGGGACCGCGTCCGCGGTGACGGCGGCGACGACCCAGGGGACCCCGTGCTCGACCACCTCGTCGACACCGGGCGCTACCCCCTCACCGCCCCCGGGAGCCCCGCCTGGTCGCGCCTCGTCGACCGCGCCCGCCACGACCTCGGCCGCGACGGCTGCTGCGTGCTCCCCGGCTTCGTGCCGCCGTCGCGGCTGGAGGACCTGCGCCGGGAGGGCGTCGCCGTCGCTCCCCACGCCCACACGCGGGTCGAGGTGGTCAACGCCTACAACATCGCCCCCGGCACCCCGCTCCCCGACGACCACCCGGGCCGCGTCCGCATGGAGCGGGGCAACGCCTTCGTCCCGTGGGACCGCATCCCCCGGTCGTCGCTGCTCCACCGCCTCTACACCAGCCCGGCCGTGCAGCGGTTCGTCGCCGCCTGCGTCGGCCTGCCGGCCGTCCACCCGCTGGCCGACCCGCTCGCCGGTCTGTGCCTCAACGTCATCGCCCCCGGCCGCGCCCACCCGTGGCACTTCGACACCAACGAGTTCTCGGTCAGCATCCTCACCCAGGCCGCCGAGCACGGCGGGGCCTTCGAGTACTGCCCGGGCATCCGCTCCCCGGAGGACGAGCGCCTGGCCGACGTCCGCGGCGTGCTCGACGGCCGCCGCCCCGACCTGGTCCGCCGCCTCGACCTCCGACCCGGCGACCTCCAGCTGTTCCGTGGCCGGTACTCGCTGCACCGGGTCACCACCGTCGCGGGGACCACGGCCCGCCACACGGCCATCCTCGCCTACAGCGAGCGGCCCGGCGTGGTCGGCACCCCCGAGCGGACCCGCCAGCTGTTCGGCCGCCTCCTCCCGGAGCACCGGGCGCCCGGCGGGCCCGCCCGGAGCGACCGGCTGCTCGACTGACCCGACCCCGAGGCGGCACCCCGCGTCCCGGCCCACCTCGCCCTGACCCCGACCTACGGTGCACC
>DATCLV010000748.1:0-2451 GCA_036563745.1 Acidimicrobiales bacterium
GACCTGGTCGACCGGCGGTTGGCCGAGCCGCGGGACGACCTGCTGTCGGTGCTGCTGCGGGCCGAGGAGGACGGCGACCGGTTGACGCGGGAGGAGGTGCTGGTCATGGTGCTGCTCCTGCTGGCCGCCGGCCACGAGACCACGCTGAACCTCCTGGGCAACGGCGTGCTGGCCCTGCTGCGGGCGCCCGACCAGCTGCGATGGCTGCGCGACGACCTGGACGGCCGGGCGGCCACGGCGGTCGAGGAGCTGCTGCGCTACGACAGCCCGGTGCAGCTCACCGGTCGGACGGCCACCGAGGACGCCGAGGTGGGCGGCCGGGCGATCGCCGCCGGCGACCAGGTGGTGCTGCTGCTCGGGTCGGCCAACCACGACCCGGCCGTGTTCCCCGACCCCGACCAGCTCGACCTGGGGCGGGGCTCCCGGTCGCACGTGTCGTTCGGCTACGGCGCCCACCACTGCCTGGGTGCGGCGCTGGCGCGTGCGGAGGCGGCGGTGGCGCTGCGCCACCTGCTGGGGGCGTTCCCGGGGCTGGCGCTGGCGGAGGAGCCGCGGTGGCGGCCGTCGTCGACGCTGCGGGGCCTGGAGCGGCTCGACCTCATCCCCGGCTGAGACGCCTGGCGGCAACGCCCGGCCGGGCCCGCCCGGTCGGGCGGCCCGACCGGCCGCGCGGCGCTCCCCTCGTCGGCGCGCCTGGCCGGGGCCCACGCGGTGGACAACCGGTAATCCGCATGTCTTACTGGCCGGTGGGGGAATCGGCGAGCGGGGCTCGCTGCGATCGAGGGGGTGCTGTGATGACCGACGTGCTCGACCGGTCCGACGTGACCGGTCCACCTGACGTACCCGGGGAGGAACCCGCCGCCGTCCCCCGTGGCTCGGGGGCTGCGCCCGCGGCGGCCACCGGGCCGGAGCACCGGGTGCTGGCCGCGACGCTGGTCGGGGCCGGGGCGATCCACGCCGCGATGGCGCCGTCGCACCTGGCTGAGAGCGCCGTGGAGGGGGCGGGCTTCGTGGCCGCCGCCTTCGGGCAGATCCTGCTGGCCGGGGCCGTGCTCCTGCGGCCGACCCGCCGCCTGTTCCAGGGCGTGGCGGCGGTGAGCGTGGCGCTGCTGGCGGCGTGGGCCGTCAGCCGGACCGCCGGGCTGCCCTTCGGCAGCCACTCCGGGCACGCCGAGTCGGTGGGCCTCGTCGACGGCATCACCGTGGCGCTCGAGGTCGTGGCCCTGGTGGTGGCGGGGGCGCTGGCCCTCGGCGCCCGGCCGCCGGTGCTGCGGGGGCGGCTCCCCGCGCTGGCGACCGCCGGGCTGGCGCTGGTGTTCGCGGTGGGGGCGGTGTCGTCGCCCCAGGCCCGCGACCACGCCGCCGGCGCCCACGGCGAGCACGGCGCGGGCGACGACCACGCCATGGGCGACGACCACGGCGCCGGCGCCGGCCACCACGGCGAGGCCGAGGACGACCTGGGCTTCTCGCAGCTGTCCAACGGCCACCAGCACGAGCGGGGCGTCGAGCCGCTGGCGCCCGGGGAGATGACCGAGTTGGCGCAGCAGCTGGCGGTCACCACCCAGCTGATGGTGCAGTTCCCGACGCTCGGCGACGCCGAGGCCGGCGGCTACCGCCGGGCCGGGCCCTTCGTGCCGGGGCTCGGGCTCCACTACAACCCGCCGAAGCTGACGCCGGTGGACGGCGCGGCCGACACCGAGGCCGAGCTGCTGTCCCCGATGCTGATCTTCGACGGGATCGAAGCCGACGCGCCGCTGGCCGGGTTCATGTTCTACGGCATCGGCGACACCGCGCCCGAGGGCTTCGCCGGACCGAACGACCACTGG
Source organism: Acidimicrobiales bacterium (assembly GCA_036563745.1). Taxonomy (GTDB): domain Bacteria; phylum Actinomycetota; class Acidimicrobiia; order Acidimicrobiales; family VFJN01; genus DASXTK01. The sequence continues at coordinate 1,827 of DATCLV010000748.1, forward strand.
CACTACCACGAGAGGGTGTGCATCGTGATCGGCCCCGACGGCATCGACGCGCCGTTCGGTGCCGACCTGGAGGGCGTGACCGAGCAGATGTGCACCGACGTCGGCGGCAGCTTCATCGAGACCACCGGCTACATGGTCCACGTGTGGAACGTGCCGGGCTACGAGTCGCCCGACGGGATGTTCACCGAGCTCAACCCGAGGATCACCTGCGAGGACGGCACGTACTACCGGATCCCGATGGAGGAGCTGGGGGACAAGGTGTCGCTCTGCCGGGACGCGGCCTGATCCGGCCGTCCTGGTCCGGTCGTCGTCGCCGCCCACGCGGTGGTCAGCAGTCGGGGCGGCGACGACACCGGCGGGATCCCCGTTCATCCCTTTTGAACTCGCGTTCAAATGAGATGAAGGCAGTAGCATGCTGCGCATGCCCAAGACCACCGCTGCCGCCGGCACCGCCGCGACCGGCGCCGTCAGCCGGCGGGAAGCGCGGCGCCTCGTCCAGCAGGACGTGAGCCGCTCGCAGCTGCTCGACGCCGCCGAGGAGGTCTTCGGGCGCAAGGGCTTCCACGAGGCGACGCTCAAGGAGGTCGCCGAGCTGGCCGAGTTCTCGGTGGGCTCGGTGTACTCC
>DATCLV010000752.1:0-2386 GCA_036563745.1 Acidimicrobiales bacterium
CTTCTACCGGATGCGGGACTTCTGGCTGGCCGGCTGCGAGGCGGCGTTCCGGCACGGTGGGCTCGGGCTGTCGCAGTTCGTCGTGGCGAGGACCAAGCCGGCGACCTGGCCGCTCACCCGCCGCTACATGGACACCGACGCCGCCGTGCCCGACGCGCCCGCCGTGACCTCGGTCGATGCCACCGCACCCGTCGGGAGCTGAGCGCGGTTGACGGAGGGGTGGTGGGTCGGCAGATTTGGCGGGTGCGAGAGCGGTCTCCGGGTTTCCCGAACATGCAGTCCCACCAGCGCCGGATGGCCGAGTCGTCGGCGGCCGACCCCGAGCGCTACGACCGGACCCGGCCCCGCTACCCGGACGAGCTGGTCCAGGCGGTCATCGCCCACAGCCCCGGCCGGGTGGTGCTCGACGTGGGCTGCGGCACCGGTGTCGTCGCCCGCCAGTTCCAGGCGGCCGGCTGCCAGGTGCTCGGCGTCGACGTCGACGAGCGGATGGCCGACTACGCCCGCCGCACCGGGGTCGCCGTGGAGGTGTCGTCGTTCGAGCAGTGGGACCCCGACGGCCGCCGCTGCGACGCCGTCGTCGCCGGGCAGACCTGGCACTGGGTCGATCCCATCGCCGGCGCGGCCAAGGCCGCCGAGGTCCTCCGCCCCGGGGGTCGCCTGGCGGTGTTCTGGAACGTCTTCCTGCCGCCGCCGCACGTCGCCCGGGCCCTGACCGAGGCCCACGCCAGCGCGGTGCCGACCTCGCCGTTCGCGGCGGGCGCCACCTCGGGGTTCGACGGCTACATCCTGCTGTCGACGATGGCGACCGACGGCATCCGCCAGGTGGGCGCCTTCACCGACCCGGTGGAGTGGCGGTTCGACTGGCAGCGTGACTACACCCGCGACGAGTGGCTGGAGCAGCTGCGCAACAGCGGCGAGGCCGGCCGGCTGACCCCGGAGGAGCTGGAGAAGCTCCTGGCCGCCACCGGCGCCGCGCTCGACGGCCTCGGCGGCACCGTCACGATGCCCTACGCCACGATGACCGTCACCGCCACCCGCCACCCCTAGGGATCTCGAACCTGCCCCCGAAGCGGGGAGCCGGCTCCCCGCTTCGGGGGCAGGTTCGGTGAGGGGCAGGTTCGGCGAACGGGCGCGTCAGTCGTTCTTGACCGTCAGGCCGCCGTCGACCACGAGGACGGCGCCGTTGACGTACGACATCGCCGGCAGCACCAGCGACAGGACCGCGTGCGCGACCTCCTCGGGATCGCCGTAGCGGCGGAGCGGGACGTTGCGGCGGGCGAACTTCTCCTTCGCCTCGTCGGGGATCGCCGCGGTCATCCCGGTGCGGATCGGCCCCGGGCACACGGCGTTCACCGTGACGCCCGACGCCCCCAGCTCCACCGCCAGCGCCCGGGTCAGCCCGATCACGCCGTGCTTGGCGACCACGTACGGGCTGTTGTACCGGCTGGCGCCCAGGCCCTCGGTCGACGAGACGTTGACGACCCGCCGCACCCCGGGCAGGCACGCCCGGGCCAGGCGCTGGTGGGCCGACAGGTTGACCGCCAGCGTCTCGGACCAGGCGGCCTCGTAGGCGGCGTCGTCGCCCTCCACCAGGGCCGGCCGGGCGATGCCGGCGTTGTTGACCAGGATCTCTACCGGCCCCAGGCGCTCGCCCACCTCGGCGACCACGCCGGGGATGGCGGCGGCGTCGGCCACGTCGAGGACCCACCCGGCGGCCCGCCCGGGCCCGTGGGCGGCCTCGATCTCGTCGGCGACCTCCCCCACCTTCTCGGTCAGGTCGACGCACGCCACCTTCGCCCCCTCGTCGGCGAACAGGCGGGCCGTCGCCCGTCCCATCCCGGAGGCGGCGCCGGTGATCAGCGCGACCTGGCCCTCGATCGACCTCGACAGGCTGCTCAGTCTCACGGCCGGCGACGCTAGGACACGGCGCCGGGGTGGCTACCAGTCGAGCGGCTCGACGAACAGGTGGATGGTGCCCCCGCAGGTCAGCCCGACGGCGAAGGCGTCGTCGTCGCTGTAGCCGAAGCTGAGCAGCTTCCGCTCGCCGGACTCCAGGACCTCGAGCGCCGCGGTCACCACCGCCCCCTCGACGCACCCGCCCGACACCGACCCGACGACCTCGCCCCGGCCGTTGACGGCCATGGCGGCGCCGGGATCCCGCGGCCCGGACCCGTCGACGTCGACGACCCGCGCCAGCGCCACCGGCACGCCCTCGGCGCGCCACTGGTCGAGCTGGTCCAGCAGATCCCGCACGACCCCAGTCTGCCGGGTGCGCCGGAAGTCGTCACTCGGCCGCCATCCTGGCCGGGTGGTCGACAGCAACGGCAGCGGCAACGGCAACACCGGCACAGGCACCGGCACCGGCACCGGCAGCGAGCAGCAC
>DATCLV010000770.1:0-3458 GCA_036563745.1 Acidimicrobiales bacterium
ACCCAGGGGTGGTCGGGGGAGCACTGGAGGGCGTAGTCGAGCGCCACCTCCAGGCCCCGGTCGGCGGCCTCGGCGCAGAAGCGCCGGAAGTCCTCGATGGTGCCCAGCTCGGGGTGGATCGCGGTGTGCCCGCCTTCCGGGGAGCCGATCGCCCACGGGCTGCCGGGGTCGTCGGGGCCGGCGGTCAGCGTGTTGTTCGGGCCCTTGCGGGCGGTGGTGCCGATCGGGTGGATGGGCGGCAGGTAGACGACGTCGAAGCCCATGTCGGCGACGGCGGCCAGGCGCTTGGCGGCGCCGGTGAAGCCCCCCTCCGAACGGGGGAACAGCTCGTACCAGGCGCCGAAGCCGGCCCGGGGGCGGTCGACCCACAGGTGCAGGGTGCGGGCGGTGAGGTCGGCGTCGGGCAGGGGGTCGACGAGGAGGGCGACCTGGTCGTCGAGGCCGGCGTTGAGGCGCACGTGGAGGCTGCACTCGGTGCGGCGCAGGCCCTCGGCGGCGTCGAGGACCCGGCGGCGCTGCAGCTTGCCCTTGAGCTGGGCGGCCCGGGCCTCGAGGAGGCGGGCGCCCTCCTCCAGCTCGACGGTGACGTCGTCGCCCGCGGCCACCTTCACCTCGACGTCGTGGCGCCAGGTGGCGAACCGGTCGCGCCACGCCTCGACGACGATCTCGTAGGCGCCGACGACGTCGGGCTGGATCGTGGCCTCCCAGTGGTCCTGCCAGACCTCGCGGAGGGGGGCGATGCGCCAGTTGCGGCCCCGGGCGGGCCGCCAGCGGAGCCGGGCGGCCAGCCGGTCGTGGCCGTCGGCGTAGATGTCGGCGGTGACCGTGACCCGGTCCCCGACCACGGCTTTCGCGGGGTACTGCCCGCTGGGCGTGGTCGGCGTCAGGTTCTCGATCGTGATGCGGGCCAAGTCCGTTCCGGGCACCGCTTCAGGGTAGGCACCGTTTCGAACCGGCCCCCGAACGGCGGAGCGGCGGCTCCCCGTTCGGGGGCCGGTTCGCCGGGTCACGACCACCGCCGGGACGGCGCCGCGCCCACCAGCGCGCCGAGCGCGCTCCCCGCGGACCACCGCCGGGGATCCGCCGCGACCACGACGGAGACCCCCGGCTGGGCCGACAGCCGCACCGCCGTCGGCCCGAAGGCGGCCCACACGGGGTGCGCCGGCAGCACGACCACGTCGCCGGGCTCGGGCACCCACGACGCCCGGTCGCCCTCCACCGCCGTGGCCGCGAACGGCGGGGGCTCGCAGGCCGGGGGCACCACCACCAGCCGCTCGACGTCGGCGGCGGCCAGCCGGTCGGCGACCACCCGCGCCAGGGCGAGGTCGGCGGCGCTGTCGGCGACCAGGTCGACCCGGTCGAGCGCCAGCACGACCCGCCGGTGGGGCGTGTCGCTGGACGCCGCCAGCAGCACCGGCACCGGCGACCGGCCGAGGAGGGCGTCGTCCCGCTCGCCCCGCAGCGCCGACTGGGCCCGGCTGCCGGCGGCCCAGTCGAGCAGCACGACCGAGCCGCCCTCCTCCAGCACCGTGTAGGCGACGCCGGACAGGGCGCTGTCGGTCACCCGCAGCTTCGCCTCGGCGTCGAGGCCCGCCCGGGTCAGGGCGCCCTCGGCCAGCGCCAGCAGCGCCCGGTCGGCGTCGACGCCGTCGCCCGGCACGCTCACCCGGACGGGCACCACCACCCCGCCGTCGGGCCCGGCCAGCGCCCGGGCCAGGCCCGCCTGGGACGACAGCCGGTCCTCCCGGCCGACGACCAGCACCACCTTGCGGCCCAGCCGCCCGAGGCGATCGTCGCCGTCGCCCTCGTCGGTGTGGCCGTCACCGTCGCCGTCGCCGTCGCGGACGCCCCCGACACCCTCGCCCTCCCAGCTGCCCTCGCCCCCGACGCGCTCGACCTCCCCGGCCGCCGCGCGCGCCCGGTCGATCGCCCGGGCGGTCGCCAGCGACGCGACCAGCAGCGTCACCAGGATCACGACCAGCACGGCGTTGACGACCTGCTCGCCGAACAGGCCCACGTCGAAGCCGACGAAGGTCGCCGCCAGCGTCGCCGCCGCCTGGGACAGCGACAGCCCGAACAGGAGGCCCGCCTCGGCGCCGTCGAAGGCCAGCACCGGCCGGGCCGCGGCCGCCGCCAGCGCCTTGCCCCCGACGACGGCGGCGCAGAACACGGCCGCCAGCCCCAGCGTCCCCGGGTCGGCCACCACCGACGGCTTGATCAACACGCCCACCGACACCAGGAACACGGGCACCAGCACCGCGGAGCCGAAGAACTCGACCCGCTCCATCAGGGCACCGCCCGCCGGCACCAGCCGGTTGAGGCCGAGCCCGGCGAAGAACGCCCCGACGATCCCCTCGATGCCGGCCACCTCGGCCAGCACGGCGCTCGACAGCAGCCCCGCCAGCAGCAGCGCGTACCGCTCGCCGCGGCCGTGGGCGACGTGGGTGAACGCCCAGCGGGTGACCGCCGGCAGCACCACCCCGGCGTACCCGCCGAGCAGCGCCAGGCCCAGGAGCAGCTCGCCGACCAGCACGACCAGGCTGCCGTCGCCCCGGGTCGAGCCCGCCACCCCGGCCAGCACGATCAGCGACAGGGTGTCGGTGATGACGGTGGCGCCCACGGTCGTGGCGACGGCCCGGTCGCCGGCCAGCCCCGCCTCCCGGACCATCGGATAGGTGACCAGCGTGTGCGACGCCCACAGCGAGCCCAGCAGCAGCGACGCCGGGGTCGAGTAGCCGAGCAGCTGCCCCGCCGCGAACCCGAGCGCCATCGGCGCCGAGAACGTCATGAGACCGAACGTGCCGGCGGCGCGGCGGTAGCGCCGGAACAGCGGGAGGTCGAGCTCGGCGCCGGCCGTGAACATGAGGTACAGCAGGCCGAGCTGCCCGAGCGCCGCCAGGATCGTGTCGGTCGACGGCACGATCCCCAGGCCCGACGGCCCGATGGCCAGGCCCCCGGCGAGCAGCCCGATGATCGCCGGCAGCCGCAGCCGGGTCGCCACCACCGGCCCGAGCACGACGGCGGCGGCGATGCCGAGGAACAGCCACGCCGGGCCGTCCGGCGCCTCGAACCCGACCAGCGCACCCGACGCCGCGGGCAGCCCGCCGCCGGGGCCGGCCCCCGTCCCGGCGACCGCCGTCCCGACGACGCCCATCCCGGCGACCTCCGTCACGACCGTCACGACGGCACCCGGATGGTCGGCAGGTCGTCGACGTCGGTGCCGAAGCCGTCGAGCAACCGCGCCCGCAGGCGGTCGAGGGTCCCGTCGGCCTCCAGCGCCCGCAGCGCGGCGTCGACGGCCTCGAGGTCGCCCGCCACCAGGGCCCCGTAGTGCTGCGGGTCGTTGACCTGGGCGACGACGGCCAGCCCGGGTTCGGCGTCGACCTCGGCCAGCCCCCGCACGAAGTCGACGGCCGCCACGTCGACCTCGCCGTCGAGCACCCCGTGCAGTGCGTCGC
>DATCLV010000783.1:0-9761 GCA_036563745.1 Acidimicrobiales bacterium
GACGACGACCCGCCGCTCAACACCCGCACCGAGGAGGCCGTCCGGCTGCCGACCGACCTGCTGGAGAAGGCGGGCCAGTCGTCGCTGCAGCACCCCCTGGCGGTGCTGCTCACCCGGGTCCGCCAGGACCCGCTCGACCCCACCCGGGCCGACGAGGAGCGCGAGCTCCACCGCAAGTTCCGGCTCCCGACCGCCCGCACGTTCACGCTGTCGGGCGAGGCCCGGCTGTCGGGCCGCGCCGACGCCGACGTGGTCGACGCCCTGCTCGACCGCCCCCACGACGACCTGCACACCTGGGTGCGGGCCGTCGGCGACCTCACCGGCACGGTCACCACGCCGTCCGCCGCGTTCGACGGCGACCCGACCACGGCCTGGACGACGGTCCGCAGCCGCCCGCTGAACCAGTGGGTCGAGGTGGTGTTCGCCGAGGAGCAGACCGTCGACCACCTGCCGCTCACGATCGTCACCGACCACCTGCACTCGGTGCCGACGAAGGTGGAGCTGTGGGTCGACGGGCGGCCGGGCCCGGTGCTCGACCTGCCGGCGCTCGAGCGGTCCGACCGGCAGAATGCCACCAGCGACGTCGACCTCCCGCTGCCCGAGCCGGTCACCGGCCGGGAGTTCCGCATCAAGCTCGTCGAGGTCGACGAGCAGCTCACCAACGACTGGGTGAGCGACAACCCGATCCCCCAGCCCGCGGCGATCGCCGAGATCGGGCTGCCCGGGCCCAAGGTGCCGGCGCTGAGCGAGACGTTCGACACCGGCTGCCGCAACGACCTGCTGCGGATCGGCGACGAGCGGATCTCGATCCGGGTCTCCGGCTCGATGGACGACGCCCTCGCCGGCCGCCCGCTCACGGTCACCACGTGCCGGGGGGAGCCGGTGCCGGTCGAGGGCGGCGACGTCGAGCTGCAGACCGCGGACGGCTTCGACACCGGCCTCGACATCGACCAGCTGGTCCTGCGGTCGGCCGCCGGGGGCGGCGCCTCCAGCGCCACCGACACCCTGGTCAACGAGGCGATCGCCGGCGGCGACGGCACCAGCGACGCCGGGCGGCCCACCGTGGCCGTCGAGGAGGAGAACCCCGACAGCCTGCGGGTCTCGGTGTCGGGCGCCGACCCGGAGACCGGCTTCTGGCTGGTGCTCGGGCAGAGCTTCAACGACGGTTGGACCGCCTCGATCGACGGCCAGGAGCTGGCCGCCCCGCAGCTGGTGGACGGCTTCGCCAACGGCTGGTTCGTGGTGCCCACCGAGGAGAGCTTCGAGGTCACGCTGCGCTTCGTGCCCCAGCAGCGGGTGAACATCGCCCTGTGGCTGTCGGCGGCGGCCGTGCTGGTGTGCATCGGCCTGGCCATCCGGCGGCCGAAGCTGGCGGTGGTCGCCCCCTCGGCGATGCCGGAGCCCTACTCGTCGGTCCTGGCGTTCCGCTACCACGGCGCCCTGCCCAGCCGGGCGACCGCCGTCGTGGCCGGCGTCGCGGTGGGCGTGCTGTCGTGGGCGCTGGCCGGCCTGCTGATCGGCCTGGTCGTGGGCGTCCTGGCCGGCTTCGGCGCCCGCCACGAGAAGTTCCGGCGCTGGGTGCTGCTCGCCAGCCCGGCGGCGCTCGGTCTCGCGGTGCTCTACGTGCTGTACATCCAGGCCCGCTGGGCCCCCGAGCCCAGCTTCGACTGGCCGTGGCAGATGCGCCGCGTGCACCCGCTGGGCTGGCTGGCTGTGCTGCTGCTCGTCGCAGATGTGATCATCGGGCGGATATGGCAGTCGCGCAGCAGCGAGATCCAGGACTGAGGTGAGCGACCGGCAAGGGTTCATCCTCGGGGTGGACCTCGACGAGGTGTGCGGCGACTACACCCGCGCGTTCCGGGACGTGGTCGCCGCCGACCGGGGCGTCGAGCCCGACGAGCTGCCCCTCGACCGCTCCTGGAACTTCCAGGAGTGGGGCCTCAGCGACGAGGAGTTCCTCCGCCTCCACCAGGCCGCGGTGCTGGAGCACCGGATCTTCCGGTCGATGCCGGTGGTGCCGGGCGCGCCCGAGGCGCTGTGGCGGCTGTCGGACGCCGGCGTGTGGATCCGGATCATCACCCACCGGCTCTACAGCAACTGGGGGCACGCGGTGGCGGTGGGCGACACGGTGGCGTGGCTCGACGCCGTCGGGATCCCCTACCGCGACCTGTGCTTCCTGGGGGCGAAGCCGCAGGTGGAGGCCGACTGCTACATCGACGACGCGCCTCACAACGTGACCGCGCTGCGGGCGACGGGGGCCGAGGTGATCGTGTTCGACCGGCCCTACAACCAGGGGCTGCCGGGCCCCCGGGCGGTCGACTGGGCGGAGGCGGAGCAGCTGGTGGCCGACCTGGTGGCCGCCACGGGCATCGCCCTCCAGGCACCCTTGCCGGGTTTCGAGGAGGGCCCCGACCGCCTCCACCGCCACCTGCGCTCGTAGCCCCTCCCTCGAACCTGCCCCCGTCCCTCCCTCGAACCTGCCCCCGAAACGGGGAGCCTGCTCCCCGTTTCGGGGGCAGGTTCGTCGTGGGGTGCGGCGCCAGGTTCGGTCACGGCGGGGCCGGGCGGGAAGAATCTCCCGGTGCCCGCCGCCCTCGATCTCGTCATCGTCCACCGCTCGCAGCCCGACCACGTGCTGACCACGGTGGAGCAGTTCCTCGGCCAGGGCGTCCCGGTGCGGGTGGTGGTGGTCGACAACGGCTCGTCGGCCGACGACCTGACCCGCGTCCGCAAGGGGCTGCCCGACGAGGTCGAGCTGCTGGAGCAGGGCGCCAACCTGGGCTTCGGGCCGGCCGCCAACGTCGGGTTCCGGTGGTTCCTCGACCAGCCCGCCGCCACCTCGGCCCCGTGGCTGGGGGTGGCACCCCACGACGCCCGGCCGGCGCCCGACTGCGTCGAGGTGCTGCTGGCGGAGTGCGACCGGCGACCCCGGGCCGGGCTGGCATCGGCCGACGTGGGCGACGGGCTGACCCCGGTGGTGGACCGCTACTTCGGTGCCATCCCCGAGCGGGCCCGCGTCCGGCACGGCTGGGAGCCGGCCGGGTACCCCCACGGGACGCTCATGGTGGCCCGGCGGGCCTGCCTCGAGGAGGTGGGGCTGTTCGACGAGCGGTACTTCGCCTACTGCGAGGAGGCCGACCTCGCCCTCCGGGCCCGCGACCGGGGCTGGCAGGTGGGCGTGGTGCGGGGGGCCGAGGTCCGGAACGCCACGGTCGGGTCCCACGTGGCGGTGGTCGACTACCTGCAGCTGCGCAACACCCTGCTCCTGGCCCGGGACCACTTCGGCCGCTACGCGGCCACGGTCCGGACCGTGGTGGCGCTGATCGACCTGGTCACCGGCCTCGTGAGCCCCGAGCGGCGAGGCCCCTACTGGGACGTCCCGGCCCGGCTCCTCGCCCTGCGCGACTTCGCCCTCCGGCGCTTCGGGGCACCACCGGCCTCGGTCGCCTCCCGCCGGTAGCACCCCACGACGAACCTGCCCCCGAAACGGGGAGCAGGCTCCCCGTTTCGGGGGCAGGTTCGGGGGGAGAACCGGGGCTGCACCGGTACCTGACGAGGCGTCACTACTATCGGGCGACCGTGACCGCCACCGTCGACCTCGACGCCGCCCGGCGTCTGCTGGCGTTCTGCGACGCCTCCCCCTCGCCGTTCCACGCGTGCAGCACGGCTGCTGCGATGCTGAGCGAGGTCGGGTTCACGCGGCTGGCGGAGGACGCGCCCTGGCCCAGCGACCCGGGCCGGTGGTTCGTCGTGCGGGGCGGGACCCTGGTGGCCTGGGCCGTCTCCGACCGCCATGCCGCCCACGACGGGTTCCGGATCGTCGGCGCCCACACCGACAGCCCCAACCTCCGGATCAAGCCGCGGCCCGACATCGCCCGCGCCGACGCCCTGCAGCTGGGGGTCGAGGTGTACGGCGGCGCCCTGCTCCACAGCTGGTTCGACCGGGAGCTCGGCATCTCGGGGCGGGTGGCGGTCCGCCGGGAGAGCAGCGGCGTCTACGTGAAGCTGCTGCGGGTCGACCGGCCGATCTGCACGATCCCCCAGCTGGCGATCCACCTGAACCGGGAGGTCACCACCAAGGGCCTCCAGGTGAACCCGCAGGAGGACCTGACGCCGATCTGGGGCCTGGGCACGCCCGACCAGAGCGGCTTCCAGGGGTTCGTGGCCCACGAGCTGGGGGTCGCCGCCCACGACGTCCTCGGCTGGGACCTGATGCTCCACGACCTCACGCCGGCGTCGCTGGTCGGCCGCGACCACGAGCTGATCGGGTCGTCCCGGCTCGACAACCTGGCCTCGTGCTGGGCGGCGATCGAGGCGCTGGTCGACGTGGCGCCCCGCCTCGACGGCGGCCCGGTGCCGGTGGTGTGCCTCTTCGACCACGAGGAGATCGGGTCGGTGTCCGACCGGGGGGCCGGCTCGTCGGTGCTGCCGGTCATGCTGGAGCGCACGGTGCTCGCCCGGGGCGGCGACCGTGAGGCGCTCCACCGGGCGCTGGCCCGCTCGGCGTGCCTGTCGGCCGACATGGCGCACGCCACCCACCCGAACCACATCGGCCGCCACGACCCCCAGCACCACATCACGCTCAACGGCGGCCCGGTGCTGAAGGTGAACGCCAACGTCCGCTACGCCACCGACGCCCCGGGCAGCGCGCTCGTCGAGCTGGCGGCGGAGGAGGCGTCGGTGCCGCTGCAGCGGTTCTCGGTGCGCAACGACATGCCGTGCGGGTCGACGATCGGGCCGGTGACGGCGTCGCGGCTGGGGATCACGACGGTCGACGTCGGCATGGCGCAGCTGGCGATGCACGCCGCCCGCGAGCACGCCGGCAGCCACGACCCGGGCTGGTACCGGGCGCTGCTGGCGGCGTTCCTGGCCCCGGCCTGAGCCCTCGTCGCCCGTTGCCGTCAGGGCTCGGGTCGCAGCGACCACACCCAGGTGGTGCGGCGGGCGGTGCCCTCGGCGATCTCGTCGACCGGCACGTCGTAGGCCGCCAGCTCGTCGAGCCCGGTGGTGGGCGCGTACGGCCGCCCGCTGTCCGACAGCAGCACCAGCGCCCCGGCCCCGGCCGCGGCGCGCAGCCACGCCTCGGCGGCGGCCGCCAGGTCGCGCTGGTAGCAGACGTCCCCCGCCAGCACGACATCCCAGCCAGGGGGATGGTGCTCCCCGCCCTGGGCCAGCAGGTCGTCGGCGAGGGTGGTGACGCTCACCCCGTTGCGGGCCGCGTTGTGGCGGGTGGCGGCCAGGGCCAGCGGGTCGACGTCGTTGGCCACCACCTCGGCGGCACCCGCCTTGGCGGCAGCGATCGCCTGCAGACCGCTCCCGCACCCGAGGTCGAGCACCCGGCGGCCCCGCACCACCTCCGGCCTGTCGAGGACGAAGCGGGCGATGGCCCGACCCGCCGGCCACGACACCGCCCAGTACGGCAGCGACGGCTCCGGCCCGCGCGGCGGGGCGATGGCGGCCCACAGCGCGGTCACGTCCGGCGCCACCGCCAGCTCGATCTCGGGCACCATCGGCACGGGCACGACCTGGAGGAGGGCCTCGACCCGCGGCGGCAGCTCCACGCCCGTAGTCTTCCAGCCATCGACGGGCGCCGAGGGCGCCGATGATGTGACGGACCGCGCGCGGAGGGGCGACGAATCGCCGCAGAGATGCGAAACCGCGGTGACTGACGGCGCGAAACGCCTCGGATGGTGAGAGGATTCCCGCCGTGGAGGTGGACGAAGCGCGTGCAGTGCTGGGCGTCCTAGCCACGGACGAGTGGTCCACGGTGCGCCTGGCCTACCGAAAACTGATCCGGGAGCTGCACCCCGACCGGGCCGGGCCGCGCGCCACGGACCGGGCGGCGGAGGTCAACCAGGCCTACGCCGTCCTGACGCGCGCCCTCCACGGGGGCGCCCGGCGTCCCGAACCGCCCTCGCCGCCGCCCCGCCCCACCTCGGGGGCGCCGCGGATGTCGGCCCGCATCGAGGGCAACACGCTGCTGATCAAGGCCCCGCCCGACGAGGCGTTCACCCGCCTGCTGGAGGCCGGGCACGTGGTGGGCCACGTGTCCTACGTCGACCGGAGCTGCGCCATCCTCGAGGTGGTCGTGCAGCACGAGCGGGAGGCGTGCTCGCTGGTGGTGTCGCTGCAGCCCCACGAGGAGGGCACCGAGGCGCTGTGCACGCTGGAGTCGATCGAGCGGTCGCACAAGCCGCCGCCCGAGGCGGTCGTCCGGCAGCTGGCGGCCGCGCTCCAGACGCCCTGGATCAGCGGTCCCCCGCCCTGGCAGTCGTAGCCTGTCCCCATGACGGAGACGGTCGACGCCCACGGCAACCCGCTGCCCACCGACGAGGAGGGCTGGCGCCAGCGGCTCACCCCGGAGCAGTTCGAGATCACCCGCCGCGCCGGCACCGAGCGGGCCTTCACCGGCGCGTACTGGGACACGAAGGAGCCCGGCACCTATCGCTGCGTCGCGTGCGACCAGGTGCTGTTCACGTCCGACACGAAGTACGACTCCGGGTCCGGGTGGCCGTCGTTCTGGGAGCCGGCGTCCAGCGACGCCGTGACCCTCCACGAGGACCGGTCGCACGGGATGGTCCGCACCGAGGTCCGCTGCGCCCGCTGCGGCTCGCACCTGGGCCACGTGTTCCCCGACGGGCCCCAGCCCACCGGTGAGCGCTACTGCATGAACTCGGCGGCCCTCCGGCTGGAGCCGAACGAGGGGTAGGCGGGCAGGAGCCGCGGCGATCCCCGCGATCCCCGCCCGCACGGTCCGGGGTGCCAAGCTGGCCCGCTGTGATCACGCTCGTCCTGGGAGGAACCCGCTCCGGCAAGTCGGAGGTCGCCGAGCAGATGGCCGCCCGCCATCCCGGCCCGGTGACCTACGTGGCGACCGGCATCGCCACCGACGCCGACATGGCCGCCCGCATCGCCCGTCACCAGGCGCGCCGCCCGCCCGAGTGGGCGACCGCCGAGGTGGGCACCGACCTCCCCCGCCGCCTGGCCGCCATCGAGGGCCTGGCGCTGGTCGACTCGCTGGGCACGTGGGTCGCCGCGAGCCGCGGCCTCTCCCCGGACACCGAGGCGCTGTGCTCGGTGCTGCAGAAGCGGACCGACCCGACGATCCTCGTCTCGGAGGAGGTGGGCCTCGGCGTGCACGCCGCCACCGAGGCGGGCCGGCACTTCGCCGACGCCCTCGGCGAGCTCAACCAGGCGGTCGGGCGGCTCGCCGACCTCGCGGTCCTGGTGGTCGCGGGCCGGGCCCTGCCGCTGACCCCGGCCGGCTACCTGCCGCCGCTGCCGTCGTGAGGGTCGTGACGGTCGGGATGCCGGGACGGCCGGCGCGGCCGGCATGGTCGGCACGGCCGGGACGGCGGTGCGGGTGATGCCGGGGCTGCGCGGCGCGCTCGGCTTCCTCACGGCGGTCGGCGGGGCGGCCGTGCCCGACCGGCGGTCGGTCGTGTGGTTCGGCCCGGTCGGCGCCCTGGTGGGGCTGCTGGTCGGGTTGGTGTGGCGGGGTGCCGGGGAGCTGTGGCCCCCGCTGGTGGCCGCGCTCCTGACCGTCGTCGCCGACGCCGCCCTGACCGGGATGCTCCACTACGACGGCCTCGCCGACACGGCCGACGGCCTGCTCCCCCCGCTCGACCGCACCCGGCGGCTGGCCGTGCTGTCCGACCCGCAGGCCGGGGCGTTCGCCGTCGTCGTCGTGCCGCTGGTGCTCGGCCTGCAGGTGGCGGCGTTCGCGTCGATGGCGCCGGACCCGTGGCTGGTCGTCGGCCTGTGGGCCGCCGCGCGGGCGGCGATGGGCGTGACGCTGGCGACGGTCCCCTACGCCCGGGCCCGCGCCGCCGGGTCCGACGGGGGTGCGGGCGGCGCGGCGTCCACGGCCGGCCTGGCCTCGGCGTTCGTCGGCACGTCGCCCTGGCCCTCCGTCGTGGTGGGTGCCGCCGCCCTGGCCGTCGCCGGCGTGGCCCAGGGCTGGCCGGGCGGGCCCACGGCCGCGGCCGCCCTGGTGGCCGGGTTCGGCGGCGTCATGGCGCTGGCCCACCGGCGGCTGGGCGGCTTCACCGGCGACGTCCTCGGGGCCGCGGGCGTCGTCGGCCAGACCTGCGCCCTCGTCGTGGCGGCGGCCCGGTGGTGAGGCAGGAGGTGCGCCCGATGGCACGCGAGGTGGCGAGCGAGGTCGTGCACCCGGTGTCCGCTGCGCAGCCCCGGACGCCGGCGAGCCGCTGGGCGCAGCGGGCGATCGGCGCCGCCGTGGGGATCGTCACCGACCGGGTCCTGGGCGAGCCGCCGGTGCCCGACGGCTTGCACCCGGTGGCGCTCTTCGGTGCCCTGGCCGGTGCCACCGAGGACCGCCTCTACGGCGACGACCACGTCCGGGGCGCCGTCCACACCGGGCTCAACGCCCTGGTCGCCACCGGGGTCGGCCGCCTGGTCGGGTCGCCGGCGGCCGCCGCCTACGTCGCCACGTCGGGCAAGGCGCTGCACGGCGCCGCGCTCCGCATCGGCGACGCCCTCGTCGCCGGCGACCTCGACGCCGCCCGCGAGCTGCTCCCCCACCTGGTCGGCCGCGACCCGGCGGGCCTCGACGAGAAGGAGATCGCCCGGGCCGTCGTCGAGTCGGTGGCGGAGAACACGACCGACGCCGTGGTCGCCCCGGCGCTGTGGACCGTGGCCGCCGGCGCCCCGGGGGCGTTCCTGCACCGGGCCGGCGACACGCTCGACTCGATGGTCGGCTACCGGAACGACCGCTACGCCCGGTTCGGCACCGCCGCCGCCCGCCTCGACGACGCGCTCGCCTGGGTGCCCGCCCGGATGACCGCCGGGTTGGTGGCGCTGGTCCGGCCCCGCCAGGCCGGCGAGGTGTGGCGGACCGTGCGGGCCGACGCCCCCGGGCACCCGTCCCCCAACGCCGGGGTGGCCGAGGCCGCCTTCGCCGCCGCGCTCGGCGTGCGCCTGGGCGGCACGAACGTCTACGGCGACGTGGTCGAGCACCGGGCGCCGATCGGGTCCGGCCGACCGCCGGGGCCGTCCGACATCGGCGCCGCCGTCGCCCTGTCACGGCACGTGTCGTGGGCGCTGGCGGGCCTGCTGGGCGCCGTCGGCGGCGCGGGCTGGGCGCTGTCGCGACGCCGGTCACCAAAGGGCCGGCCCGGGTCGACGTCGACGCGGCGCCGGGGGTCGAGACAGCCGTGACCGTCCCGCCCGCCGGCCGCCACGGCGGCGACGGCGCCCGCGTCGCCCGGGCCCTCGGGCTCGACCCCGACGACGTCCTCGACCTGTCGGCCAGCCTCAACCCGTTCGCCCCCGACGTCGCCGCCCTCGCCGCCCGCCACCTGTCGAGCCTGCGCCGCTACCCCGACGTCGACCGGGCCGAGGCGCTCCTGGGCGAGGGGCTGGGCCTGCCCGAGGGCGATCGGGAGCGGCTGGTCCTCACGGCGGGTGGGTCCCAGGCCATCGCCCTCGTGGCCCAGCACACCGAGGTCGGCTGGGTGGAGGAGCCCGAGTTCGCCCTGTACCGGCGCCACCTGCCCCGGCTCGACCCGGCGGCGCCCCGCTGGCGGTCCGACCCCCACAACCCGTCCGGCCGGCTGGTCGACGACGAACCCGGCGACGAACCCGCCGACGAACCCGGCGGCGAACCCGGCGGGCCCGGCGCGGCCGGCGAGCCCGCCGGCGGGTCCGAGGGGCCCGGCGTGCCCGGCGTGTGGGACGAGGCGTTCCTCCCGCTCAGCGCCGGGATCTGGACCCGGGGCCGGCCGGGCTGGGCCCTGGGG
>DATCLV010000791.1:0-3153 GCA_036563745.1 Acidimicrobiales bacterium
CTTCGACGGGGACCCCCGAGAACGGTTGGGTGCGTCACCATGTGGAGGTGGCCTTCCGCGCAACAAGCGGCCGGACTTCCCCGGAGTCTTCCCGGAGACGAAGGCCAAACTCGGCGAACAGCGGTCAAGGACGGCCAAAACTGACAAGCCCGTGACCTGGGTGGTTGGCCTGGTCACGGGCGTTGGCTCTGGCGCCCCCGGCAGGAATCGAACCTGCGCACACGGCTCCGGAGGCCGCTGCTCTATCCGCTGAGCTACGGGGGCGGGCTAGAGGGGGACACCCTAGCCGATGGCTCCGAGGGGCAAAGTCGGACACGCGGCATCCAACCGTGGGGGGAGGGCAGGAACGGAACCGAGGGGTACCTTCGGGGTGTGAGCGACCTGGTGGGTTGGACCGACACCGGGCTCGACCCGCTCCGGCGGATCGTGCCGGCCGTGGCGAGCCTCACGGCGATCGGGGCCATCGCGTCGGACCCCGCCGGCGCCACCGAGGCGGTCGCCGCCCTCGTCGCCGTCGTCCCCTTCTACCTCTGGGCGTTCGTGTGGCGGCGGACGCCGACGGTCGTCCTCGTCGTCGTCACCTCGGTCGTCCAGCTCATCGCCCTCCGCACCGGCGAGATGGAACCGCTCCTGTTCCTCCTCTGCCAGGCCGCCACCGTGGTCGGCGGCTGGGAGCCGTCCACCCGGATGACCATCGTCGGCGGCGCCATCCTGATCGGGACACCACCGGTGGCCGAGGCCCTCTACCCCGACGGCATCCTCTTCGGCGTCTGGGTGATGGGCATCCTCGTCTCCCTGCTGCTGCCCCGGACCTTCCGGTGGCAGCTGTCGCTCGTCACCCAGCTCGCCACCGCCCGGGAGGAGCTCGCCCGCCAGGCCGCCCTGGAGGAGAAGCGGGCCATCGCCCGCGACGTCCACGACCTGGTCGGTCACGGGCTCGCCGCCGTCCTGCTCCACGTGACCGGCGCCCGTCACGTCCTCCGCCGCGATCCCGACGCCGCCGACGAGGCCCTGGCCGAGGCCGAGGCGGTCGGGCGGCGCAGCCTGCAGGAGCTCCGCCGGACGATCGGCATCCTGCGGTCGGCGGAGTCGGTCGAGTCGGTCGAGGCCGCCGTCGCGGGCACGATCCCCCAGGTCGGGGGCCATGACCCCGACAGCGCCACCGCCGCGCCGGTCCCGCACGTCGCCGACCTCGGCGTCGTCGTCGACGGGCTGCGGGCCGGCGGCCTCGACCTGACGCTCCGCACCGAGGGCGACCTCCGCACGATCGACCCGATCGTCGGGCTGTCGCTCCACCGGGTCGCCGAGGAGGCCCTCGCCAACGCCCGCCAGCACGCCCCGGCCGCGGTGACCGCCGTGGTCGTCCGGGTGGACGTTGGGACCGTGACCATGACCGTCGACAGCACCGGCCCGTTGCGCGCCCCCGATCCCGCCGACGCCGACCGCCCCCGCTACGGCCTCGTCGGCATGCGGGAGCGGATGGCCGCGGTGGGCGGCGAGTTCGAGGCCGGCCCGACCCCGACCGGCTGGCGGGTCCACTGCCGAGTGCCGCTCCGCGAGGCCAAGGAGCCGGAGCCGGAGCCGGCGGCCGGGGACGGCGACGCCGTCGAGGCGGCGACCGGTGCCGGAGGCGACCGTGACTGACCCGGGTGATGTCCCTGACGGCGGCGGACCGTCACGGCGACGGGGCGTGATGGCCGGGACCCGGCGGGCATGGCCAGGGGTGACCGGGTGCGGGGCGTGGTCGGTGCCGGGTCGGGTGGCCGGTGCCGTTCGGCGGGCGACCTGGGCCGGCGTCGGGGTGAGGGGCGAGCGCCACGACATGGGCCGTGGATGCGACGATGGGTGACCGGTGCGGGGCGTGGTCGGTGCCGGGTCGGGTGGCCGGTGCCGTTCGGCGGGCGACCTGGGCCGGCGTCGGGGTGAGGGGCGAGCGCGACGACATGGGCGAGGGTGGACGAGGCGATGAGTGATCTGGTGCGGGTGGCGTTGGTGGACGACCAGGCGATCATCCGGACGGGGGTCGCCCGGATCCTCTCGCCCGCCGACGGGTTCGAGGTGGTGGCCGAGTGCAGCGACGGGGTCGAGGCCGTCGAGCGGCTGACCGGGCCCGACGCCGTCGCCGTCGACGTCGTGCTCATGGACGTCCGCATGCCCCGCATGGACGGCATCGAGGCCACCCGCCGCCTCCGGGACCGGGACGAGCCGCCGCCCGTCCTCGTCCTCACCACCTTCGACGAGGACGAGCTGCTGTGGTCGGCGATCGAGGCGGGGGCCGCCGGGTTCGTCCTCAAGGACACCACCGCCGAGGACCTCATCGCCGCCGCCGGGGCGGTCGCCGGGGGCGGGGCCTGGTTCGACCCCGCCGTGGCGCCCCGCGTCCTGGCCACCTACCGCACGGTGGTGGCGCCGGCCCGCCGGTCGGCCCGCAAGCTCGACCTGCTCACCGAGCGGGAGCACGAGGTCCTCCGCCTCGTGGCCCGGGCCGCCACCAACGCCGAGATCGCCGAGCAGCTCCACGTCGGCGAGGCCACCGTGAAGACCCACGTCGGCAGCATCTTCACCAAGCTCGGCGTCCGCGACCGGGCGGCGGCGATCGTCTACGCCTACGACCACGGCGTGGTCTGACCCGACCCGCGTGCGGTTCGCGGCCCGGTGCGCCATCGTGGAAGCGTGCCCTGGAACCACGTCGCCCTCGCCACCGCCGACATCGAGGCCACGCACCGCTTCTACACCGAGGTGATGGGTTTCCGGCTGGCCAAGGTGGTGGCCGCGCCGACGCCCCGCCGCACCGGCTGGTCGCGCCACGTGTTCTACGACTGCGGCGGCGGCGAGCTCATCGCCTTCTGGGACATCCACGACCCCAAGCTGCCCGTCACCGAGACCGACATCTCCCGCGGCCTCGGCCTGCCCGAGTGGGTCAACCACCTGGCGTTCGACGCCCCCGACGAGGCCACCTACCAGGCGCACCTGGAGCGGTGGCGGGAGCACGGGGTGACCGTCGCCGAGGTCGACCACGGGTTCTGCAAGTCGATCTACGCCGAGGACCCCAACGGCATCACCGTCGAGTTCTGCCTCATGACCCGCGCGCTCGACGCCGACGACGAGGCCGAGGCCCACCGGCTCCTCTTCGCCGAGCAGCCGGAGCTGGAG
>DATCLV010000341.1:0-4474 GCA_036563745.1 Acidimicrobiales bacterium
CTACTGACCAATTGCGTTGACCAGGCCGCCACCTGCGGCCTGGTCAACGCAGTTCGCTGGGGTCAGCCCTCGGGGTGCCAGTCGGGCGGACCGACGGTCGACCCGGCGGGGCCGAAGGCGGCGCGGTAGGCCGGGACCAGCTCGGTCCAGCGGTCGTCCTCGGCCAGCGAGGTCGACTTGCCCGCCAGGTGCTCGACGAGGACGTCGAGGCTGGCGTGCCAGCCGGCGCCGTCGCGGGCCGCCTTGCCCTGCTCGGCGAAGACGTCGGTGAGCGTCAGCTGCGTGCCGCCGTCGACCGGGGTGAGCTCGATCCGCACGACGTCCTCGTCACCCCACCGGATCTCCAGGCACCGGGGCGGATCCCAGGCGAGCATCGTGCCCTGCAGGGCCGGGGCGTCGTCGTAGGGGAACCGGAAGGTCAGCTCGGCGCCGACGGCCCGCTCGCCGTCGATCGTGGTGGGGAACCAGGCCGCCAGGTGCTCGGGCTCGGTGACGGCGCGCCACACCTTCTCGATCGGATGGGGCAGGTGGCGGGTGAAGCGGAGCTGCCAGCGGTCGCCGGCGGGTTCCAGCCGACCGAGCGCGTCGGGGGAAGGCATGGTCGGGGTCCTTTCGGTTGCGAACGGTCGGTCAGTCGGGCATGTCGTCGAGGTGCCGGGCCAGGTCGTCCAGGGAGGACGCCCAGTCGGCCCGGTAGGGCGCGAGCCACTCGTCGACCTCGCGCAGCGGCCCCGCGGCCAGCCGGTAGAGGCGGCGCTGGGCGTCGGCCCGCACCTCGACCAGCCCGGCGTCGCGCAGCACCCGCAGGTGCTTCGACACGGCGGGCTGGGTGAGGCCCAGGGCGGCGACC
This sequence comes from Acidimicrobiales bacterium, assembly GCA_036563745.1. Lineage (GTDB taxonomy): Bacteria > Actinomycetota > Acidimicrobiia > Acidimicrobiales > VFJN01 > DASXTK01. The sequence continues at coordinate 851 of DATCLV010000341.1, forward strand.
AGGGCGCCGACCGGTCGCTCCTCGACCCGGAGGAGGTCGAGGATGCGCCGGCGGTTCGGCTCCGCGAGCACCTCGAAGACGTTGCCCACCCCCCTAACATGCCTCAGCGGCTATATAGCTGTCAAGGCATGCAGCGGCGGGCCCCACCCAAATTGCGTTGATCAGGCCGACATATGCGGCCTGATCGACGCAATTTGCTAGAGGAGGGCGTCGGTGGAGACGTAGACCACCTCGGTCCCCTCGTGACGGCCGACCATGCTGCGGGCCAGGCCCTCCTCGTAGGTCGTCACCACCAGCTGCCGCAGGTGGCTGCCCGGCTGGGTCACCTGGGCCAGGAGCCGGGCCACCCGGGTGCGGTTGGCCGGGTCGAGGTGCTCCAGCGGCTCGTCCAGCCACATCGACCGCAGGCCCGTCGCCGCGGTGACGAACAGCAGCCGGGTGAGCAGCGACGCCAACGTCTTCTCCCCGCCGCTGAACGACGAGTACGGGATCGACACGCCTCCGCGCTCCCCCAGCTCGATGCTCCCGCCGCCCGCCAGCCGCGGCCGGCTCGCCGAGGCGACGAAGAACTCGGCCCAGCGGGCGGCGATCGCCCGGCTGATCGGCTCGAGCGCCCGCTCGGTACGGGCGTCGGCCTCGCCCTCGGTCAGCGCCGCCAGCGCCGAGGCCGACGCCACCGTGGCGTGGGCCCGCTCCAGGGCGGCGTCGGCCTCGGCGGTGCGGCGGGCCTCGGCCAGCGCGGCCTCGGCCCGGCGGAGCCGCTCCCCCAGCGCGCCCCGCCGGTCCAGCAGCTCGGCCCGGTGCCGGTCCAGCTCGGCGAGCCGGGCCTGCACGTCGGCCTCGTCCTCCTCGGGGCGGGGGTGCTCGGGCGGCTCCGGCGGGCGCTGGCGCGCCAGCTCGTCGGCCAGCGACCGGAGCTTGGCGGCGGCCGCGTCGACGGCCCGGCGCCGCCGCTCGGTGGCCGCCTGCCGCTCGGCCAGCTCGGCCAGCCGGGCCCGGTGCTGCTCGGCGGCGTGGTCGGCGGTGGCCTCGTCGAGCGCCTGCAGGCACAGCGGGCAGGTGGCCTCGGCGCCCTCCAGCTGCTCGACCAGCCCGGTGACCAGCTCCGCCTCCGTGCGGGCGGCCACCAGGTCGGCATGGAGCTCGTGGGCCTCGGTGCCCGCCCGGACCACGGCCTCGGCCAGCTCGTCCGGCTCGGGCTCGATGCCCACCGACCGCAGCTCCCCGGTCAGCTCGGCCAGGCGGGCCTCGTGGCGGGCCTGCCGCTGGTCGTGGACCGCCCACTCGCGCTGGCGCCGGGCCACGTCCTCCAGCCCGGCCCGCTCCTCCCGCGCGGCGGCCAGGGCGGCGTCGAGGCGCTCGAGCTCGACGCGCACCTCGTCGATGGCGACGGCCAGCCGGTCCAGCGCCGCCTGGTCGACCCGCCCGGCCTGCTGGAGCGCCCGGACGTCGCGGGCGGCGTCGGCCTGCACGGTGCGCAGGGTGCGGGCAGCCCGTCGCAGGTCGTCGATGCCGAGCAGCGCCGCCAGGTGCTCCTGCACGTCGGCGAACAGCTCGCCCTCGTGGGTGAGCCGCATCTCGGGGACGAACAGGAGCTGGGGGACGATGTCGAGCGGCACGCCGGCCACCTCGCCGAGCAGGTCGCGCAGCACCTGGGCGCCGCGGCCGCCCTCCACCTCCTGGCCGTCGACCAGCACCTGCAACGTCTGGCGGCTGCGGCCCCGGGGGGCGTGGCGGCGCAGGGTGCGGGTGAGCGACACGGTGGCGTCGCCCACCACGAGGTCGACCTCGGCGGAGGCCTCGTCGGTGCCGGCCCGGATGGCGGCGTCCGCGTCGACGCCGGCGTCGTCGCCGAAGATCGCCCACGCCACGCCGTTGACGAGGCTGGTCTTGCCCACGCCGTTGTCGGCGATGACGAACGTGAGGCCGGGACCGAAGTCGAGGCTCAGCTTCTCGTAGCCACGCCAGTGGCGCAGCAGCACCCGGGTGATCACGTCACCACCTCCTCCAGCCGGCGGCGGGCCTCGTCGGGGGGCAGCCCGGCGACCTCGTCGAGGAAGGCGGCCAGGTCGTCGGCGTCGAGCGAGCCCAGCCAGGCGGCCGCCCGCTCGTAGCCCGCCTGCTTGCCCGGCTGCCGGGCCCGGCGGGCCTGCCGGGCGAGGTCGGCGACCACCTCGGCCAGGCGCTCGGCGCTCGCACCCTCGCCCGCCGCGCCCGAGCCCGTCCCGCCGGCACCCGGCCCCCGGCCGGCGAGCAGGTCGTCGAGCGGCTCGGGGTCGGTCCAGCTGATGGCGTAGGCGTCGTCGTAGGCGGCGACCGCCTCGGCCAGCGGCACCGGGTCGGCCAGGCGGGTGAAGCCCGACAGCCCGGTGGGGGCGTGCGAGCGGGGCACGCAGTCGAGGGCGTCGACGGCCAGCGCGAAGTGCGGGGGCCGGGCGGTGACCAGCAGCGCCCCGGCCAGGTGCGCCCACGCCCCGTTGAGCAGCGCGGCGGCCGCCAGCCGGTACGTGCGGGCGTCGAGCACGTCGGGTTCGCCCGCGCAGCGGAGCAGGCCGAGGTGGGCGCCGCCGGCGGTGCGGACCACCACGTCGTCGCCCAGCACCACGGTCTCGACGCCGGCCGCCCGCAGCGACGTGACGTCGGCCGACTGCGCCGGCCACGGCTGGGGCCGGGCCTCGACGGCGGCCAGGGGCAGGTCGACGATGGCGGCCAGCAGCCGGGCCTCGCGGGGGCGGAGGCGCTGGGCGGGGCTGTCCTCGATCGCCGCCACCCCGGCGGCGTCGGTCGGGTAGCCCCGGCGGGTCATGGCCAGGGCGACGTCGGTGGTGGTGAGCCCGGCGGCCTCCCGGGCGCGGCGGACCGCCGCCCCGTCGACGACCACGTCGGGGCTGGCGCCGACGATGCCGTGGCGCACGGCGAAGTCGCTCTCGGCCAGCGAGGCGGGGTCGACCTCGAGGTCGAGGTCGAGGTCGTCGTCGTCGGCTCCGCCCCGGCCGGCAGCCGGGTCGAGGAACGGCGGTCGGTCACTCATGGTCGTCCTCCTCCTGCCCGCGGGCCTGGCGGGACGCCCGCTGGGCGCGGCGCCGGGCGGCCTCGGCGGTCACGCCCTCCCGGCGGCCGATCTCGGCGAAGCTGAGCCCCCGCACCTCGTGGTCGAACAGGGCCCGGGCGTCCGCGGGGTTGTCGACCCGGGCCAGCAGGCGGCGCAGCTCGTCGCGGTCGGCCACCCGGTCCCCCACCGCGGCACCGGCCGCGTCGGGCGCCGCCCCCGCCTCCTCGGGGTCGAAGTCGACGGCCTCCCCCGGCGCCGTCCGCTTCTGGGCCCGCGAGCGGCGCCGCTCGTCGCGGAACCGGCTGAGGATCAGGGCGTTGAGGCAGGCCACGTGGTCGCGGTCGGGGTCGAGGTACTCCCGCCGCTCGTAGTAGGTCACCCAGGCGGCGTCGTAGAACTCCTCGGCGTCGAAGGCCGCCAGGTGCCGGTTCCGCCCGCCCGACGACGCCAGCAGCCGGCGGGCGTAGGCCACCGACGACCGCTTGCAGTCGCGGTACAGCCGGGCGCACCGGTCGTCGTCGTGGGGCGGCGGCGAGCTCATGTCCCCCGCTCATGGCGCCCCTGGCGCCGGG
>DATCLV010000343.1:0-12853 GCA_036563745.1 Acidimicrobiales bacterium
GCCCTGCTCGACGCCGAGTCGGCCGAGGTGCTGGCCGCCCTCCGGGCGCTGCCCGACCGCCAGCGGGAGGTGCTCGCCCTCCGCTACTACCTGGAGCTCTCGGAGGCCGAGATCGCCGAGGCCCTGGGCATCAGCACCGGATCGGTCAAGACCCACGCCCACCGGGGCCTGGCGGCCCTGGCGGCCCGGTTCGAAGGAGTCGAGCGATGAACGCCGAGGACCGCCTCCGCCGCGCCCTGGCCGCCCGCGCCCGCTCGGTCGAACCGTCGCCCGACGGCCTGCAGCGCATCCACGACAAGCTCCTCGAGCCCGGAGGCGACAGCGACATGGAGATCACACCCCGGAACCCGTGGTTCATCGTGGCGGCGGCCGCGGCGATCGTGCTGGTGCTCGGCATCGGCGGCCTGCTCCTGGCGGGCGACGACGGCGGCGACCGCACCAGCACCGCCGACGAGCCCGGCACCACCACCACGGAAGCCACCACGACGACCACCGAGCCCCCGGCGACCACCACGACCACGGGCGCCGGTGTCCGGCCCGAAGCGCCCGAGGCCCCGGAGGCCCCCGAGGGACCGCCCCCCACCGACGTGTTCCAGCAGGCCGTGTGGCCCCGACCGTCCAGCGACGTGCGCTTCGACGACCCCGTTGCCGCCGCCCGCAGCTTCGCCCGCTACTACACCGGCTTCTCCGACCCCCAGGTCGGCGAGTACCGGGCCGGCGACAGCCGCTCCGGCGAGGTCCCCGTGTTCCCCCTCACGGGCGGCCAGGGCGAGGAGACCACGGTCCTCGTGCGGCAGCTCAGCGACGACCACTGGTACGTGGTCGGGTCGGTCACCGAGGACGTCACCGTCGAGCAGCCCGACCCGGGCGACCGGCTCACCTGCCCCCTCACCCTCCGGGGCACCGCCCTCGCCTTCGAGGGGACCGTCCAGGTGCGCATCGACGCCTACCTGCCCGACGGCCGCCGGGTCGAGGTCGGCAGCGGGTTCGTGACCGGCAGCGGCAGCCCGCCGGCCGCCCCCTACGAGGGCCGGATCGCCTGCCGGGTCCCCGATGGCGTCGAGCCCTACGCCATCCTCCACCTGTTCACCCCCGACGAGGGCGACGCCGGCGGCAACCTGGTGTCGGTGACCCTGCCGATCCGCCTCCGCTGACGCCCGGTCGCCGAGCGCTCCTCCCGGATCCCGATGAGACCTCTCCGTCACCCCGGTCGTAGGACGTGGTGATGGAGAGGTCACGGCGGGACGACGAGTTCCGGGAAGCGTTCCCCCGCCTGCACGGGAAGGCCTACCAGGCGGCGTTCCGCCTGCTGGGCGACCGTGCGGCGGCCGAGGACGTGGCACAGGAGGCGCTCACCCGCGCCTACGTCCACTGGAGCCGGTTGGACGAGCGACGGGAGGGCTGGGTGGTCACCACGGCGGTGAACATCGTGCTCGACGGCTTCCGGCGGCAGCGCCGCTGGGAGGCGTTCCGTCGCTCCCGGGCCGGGGTGAACGCCGCCCGCGGGGTCGCCGTCGACGACGCCGAGACCCAGCGGGTCGACCTCCAGCGGCTCCTCGCCGCCCTCCCCCGCCGGCAGCGCCAGGTGGCCGTCCTCCGCTACCTGGAGGACCGCCCGGTGCGGGAGGTCGCCGACCTGCTCGGCTGCTCGATCGGCTCGGTGAAGCGGCACGCGTCCCGGGCCGCGGCCTCGCTGCGGTCGGCGTTCGAGCCGGAGCTGGACGCCGCGACCACCCCCGATCCGGCGACGGGAGGCGTGTGATGCTCGACCACCTCGACGACCCGAACCCGCCCCGGCCCTCCGACCTCACGGTCGAGCGCATCGTCGCCGAGGGCGCCCGCCGGCTCCGCCGCCGCCGGTTCGCCGCCGGCGGGGCCCTGGTCGTGGCCTCCACCCTGGCGGTGGTCGGCATGGCCGTCGCCCTCCAAGCCCCCGGCGACAACGGCAAGGTCGACACGGTCGGCCCCAGCGACGGCACCTCCGCCGAGGACGACCGCGACGGCGGCGACGCCGTGGTGCCCCCCGTCCTCCCCGACCCGGACGCCCCGGTCGGCGGCCCCACCACCGCCCCGGCCCCGCCGAGCTCCACCGCGGTCACCGGCGGCGGCAACGTGCTCGTCGCCCTCGTGAAGGACCCCACGGACGACCGCGTCCTGGTCGTCCGCATCGACCGCGCCACCGGGGCGATCACCCACCGGCTGGCCGACTACGAGCTGGGCGACCCACCGCCCCTGTGCTGCATCGAGCTCGCCGGCGACACGGTCTACTACGTCGTCCCCGCCGGTCAGGGCGACGACGAGCCTGCGGACCGCATCTGGCGCGTCGGCCTCGACGGGGGCCGGCCGGAGCCGGTGACGGTGGGGATGCACCCCGCCGTCAGCCCCGACGGCCGCCGGCTGGCCCTCGTCAGGGACACCCCCGACGGCTCGGCGCTCGTCGTCTACGACATCGCCACCGGCGACGAGGAGGCGTACGCCGGCGTGCCCGACGAGCTCGTGCGCGACGTCGACTGGTACGACGACGGCCGGCTGGTGTTCACCCACCAGGCCCCCGAGGGGGCCGTGCGGGCCTCCACGCTCGACCTCGCCGACGCCGACACGCTGGCCGACCGCGAGCCGGTCGGCGCCCCCGACGGCACCCCGGACGGGACGAGCTGGCTGTGGATCGACCGGGACGACTTCGGTCGGGTCGTCATCGTTCGATCGTGCTGCGGCGTGGACGCCGGGTCGTCCGACGGCTCGAACGACTACGTGCTGGTGCTCCCCGGCGCCGGCGGCGAGATCACCGTCGGCAGCGACCTGCCGTTCAACCCGGCCGGCTTCGCCGCCGGCCCGGCCGGCGAGCCCTACCTCCTCGTCGACCCGCCGGACGGCGACGAGCCGGGCTACGGCCGCCTCACCTCGATCCTGGACGGCCACTCCACCCCGATCCCCGGCGACCACCAGGTCCTCGCCGCCGACTGGTGAGGGGCGTGGCCCTGGCTCGCCGCCGGGCGACCCGGGTCAGTCCACGGTCGGGGCATCGCCCACGCCGGGTCGGTCCGCAGCTCGGGCCCGTCCACGTCGGCCGCCACCGGCACGGTCGAGGCCGCGGCCCCGCCCGGCCGCCATCGGCGGCCGCGGTCGCGTCCCGGCGCGCCTCCCCTGCCTCGGGCGTGCGAGCGCGGAGCGGGGGCGGTTGGTGGCACCCCAGCAGCCACCAACCGCCCCCGCCCCGTCTGACCGGGCTCGGCCCCACGTGGGCCCCGCCGCCACCCCCCGGGGGATGGGCGGCGGGGTCACGGCGCGGCTGCTACTCGATGCGCAGGCCGGAGATCGCGCGGCTGATGACCAGCTGCTGGATCTGCTCGGTGCCCTCGAAGATGTCGAAGATCTTGGCGTCGCGGTGCATCCGCTCCACCGGGTACTCCCGGGTGTAGCCGTAGCCGCCCAGGATCTGGATGGCCCGCTCGGTCACCCACACGGCGACCCGGCCGGCCTTCAGCTTCGACATCGAGCCCTCGGCGTTGGTGTAGCCGCCGTTGCGGCTCAGCCACGCCGCCCGGTGGACCAGCAGGCGGGCGGCGTCGATCTCCATCGCCATGTCGGCGAGCATGAAGGCGATCGCCTGGTTCTGGATGATCGGCTTGCCGAAGGCGACGCGCTCCTTGGCGTAGCCCAGGGCGTACTCGTAGGCGGCCCGGGCGATGCCGATGGCCATGGCGCCCACGGCCGGGCGGGTGGCCTCGAAGGTGGCCATCGCCGGCTGGGCCGCACCGGTCTTGGCGCCCTCACGGGCCCGGGCCAGCTTGGCGTCGAGCTTCTCCTTGCCGCCGAGCAGCAGGCGCCCGGGGACCCGGCAGTCGTCCAGCACGACCTCGGCGGTGTGCGACGCCCGGATGCCGTGCTTCTTGTACTTCTGGCCCTGCGAGATGCCCTTGGCACCCGGCGGGACGATGAACGTCGCCTGGCCCCGGCTGCCGAGGGTGCTGTCGACGGTGGCGACGACCACGTGGACGTCGGCGATGCCGCCGTTGGTGATCCACGCCTTGGTGCCGTTGAGCACCCACTCGTCCTTGGCCTCGTCGTACACGGCTCGGGTCTTGAGGCTGCTCACGTCGGAGCCGGCGTCGGGCTCCGACACGCAGAAGGCGCCGAGCTGCACCTTCTCGGGGGTGCCGAAGCACTGCGGCACCCACTCGAGCAGCTGCTCGGGGGTGCCCTGCCCGGCGATGCCGGCCGCCGCCAGGCCCGACCCGAAGATCGACAGGCCGATGCCGGCGTCGCCCCAGAACATCTCCTCCAGGGCGATGGGGAGGGTCAGGCCGGTGCCGTCACCGGTGGCGGCCTGGGCGAAGAAGTCGAAGCCGTAGAGGCCGATCTTGGCGGCCTCCTCCACGATGGGCCACGGGAACTCCTCGCGCTCGTCCCACTCCTCGGCGGCCGGCCGGATGACGCTCTCGGCGAAGTCGTGGACCCACTTCTGGATCTGCTGCTGGTCCTCGTTGAGGGTGAGGGAGAACTCGCTCATCGGGGCTACCTCGTCTGGGTCGGGCGAGTCGGGTAACTTCGCAAAAAGTTACCCCTCGGTAATAGCTCGTACCACTCGACCGCCCGCCACCAGCCGTTTTCCCAGCGGGGCGCGGTCGATCCGCAGCGTGCCGGGCGCCGCCCGACGGCGGGTGCCGACGCCGTCCGGGCGGGCCCGTGCCGGCGTCCTCGAGGCGAGGCCGGTGGGCCGCGACGTCAGGCCGTGAGGCGCAGGCCAGGCCGGGCGGCCGGCTCAGACCGGGCGGACCTGGGTGCCGCCCGGCGAGTCCTCGACCACGTAGCCCGCGGCCTGGATCCGGTCGCGGAGGGCGTCGGCCCGGGCCCAGTCCTTGGCGGCACGGGCGGCGTCGCGCTCGTGGGCCAGGGCGAGGATGTCGTCCGGGACCGCAGCGCTGCCCTCCTGGAGCACCAGGCCCAGCGCCCCGCTGATCTCCCGCACCGCGGCGGCCAGCGGCGCCGCCGTGGCCAGGTCGTGGGCGTCGAGCGCGGTGTTGGCCCGGCGGACCAGGTCGAACAGCAGGGCCGTGGCCTTGGGCGTGTCGAGGTCGTCGTCCATCGCCTCCCGGAAGCGCGCCAGCGCCTCGGGCGACGGCGTCCCGCCCTCCACGTGCTCGGCGGCCCGACGGGCGAACGTGTCGAGCCGGTGCAGCGCCGCCTCCGCGTCGGCCAGGGCCTCGGGGGTGACGTCCATCGGCGACCGGTAGTGCGACCGGAGGATCAGCAGCCGGAAGGCGCGGGGGTCGTACTGCTCGATCAGGTCGACCAGGTTGGTCACGTTGCCCAGCGACTTCGACATCTTCTCGCCCTTCACCTCCACGAACGCGTGGTGCATCCAGTGGTTGGCGAAGCGGCGACCGAGCGCCACGGCCTGGGCCCGCTCGTTCTCGTGGTGCGGGAAGCGCAGGTCCTGGCCGCCGGTGTGGAGGTCGAAGCCCTCGCCGAGGAGGTCGAGCGACATCACCACGCACTCGGTGTGCCACCCCGGCCGCCCGTCGCCGAACGGCGCCGGCCACGAGGGCTCGCCCGGCTTGGCCTTCTTCCACAGGGCGAAGTCGATCGGGTTGCGCTTCTCGTCGTTGGTCTCGACCCGGGCGCCGGCCTGGAGCGAGTCGAGCGACTGCAGCGCCAGGAGCCCGTAGCCCTCGACCTGCGAGGTGTCGAGGTAGACGCCGTCGCTGGTCGGGTAGGCCAGGCCCCGGTCGAGCAGCTCCTGGACGAGCGCCACCATCTGCTCGACGTACTCGGTGGCGTGCGGGACGTCGGTGGGCCGGTCGAGGCCCAGGGCGTCCATGACCTCCCACCACGTCCGCTCGTAGGTGCGGGCGACGTCCTCGGGCGTCGTGCCCTCGTCGTGGGCGCGGTTGATGATCTGGTCGTCGATGTCGGTGATGTTGGAGACGTGCCGCACCTCGTAGCCCGACCAGGCGAGGTACTTGCGGAGCACGTCGTAGACGACCGTCTGGCGTCCGTGCCCGACGTGCGGCGGGGCGTAGACGGTCGGCCCGCACACGTACATCGACACCTTCCCGGGCTCACGGGTCTCGAACGGCACGACCTGGCCGCGCGCGGTGTCGAAGAGGCGCAACATAGGCAGCCCAGGTTAGGCGGGCACCGGTCCCACCTCGGTACGCATTCGGGCCACCACAACCGCGGCGGCCGCGCACCCGACGGCGACGAGCACCAGCGCCACCACCGCCGAGTCCTGCATGCCCGCCACACGGGAGCACCACGCCACCAGCACGGTGTGCAGGACGAAGGGGCCGGTCCCCCACCGCGCCCCGGGGAGGCCGGGGACGCCGGGGAGGCCGGGGACGCCGCGGGACGCCCGATCCCCGGTGGCACCGGCGAGGCGCCGGAGGACGGGGGCCAGGGCCAGCAGGCCGAGGCAGGCGAGGCTGCCGACCACCGACCCGTCCCGCGCCTCGCCGTCGACGGTGACGACCCAGGCGACGACCGCCACGCCGGCCACGGCGCCGGGGACGCCGAGCCGCGTCGGCCGCACGAACGCCACGGCCGCCACCGGCAGCACCGCCCCCATCAGCACCACGACGTGCTGGGTCTCGGGGACCGTCACCCAACACCCGAACACGCTGACCGCGAGCAGGACGGGGGTCGCGTCGAACCGCGGACCGCGCCGCTCGGCGGCGGCGGCGCCGGCGGTCCGGTCGGCGTCGGCGACCAGGGCACCGAGGACCAGCGCCGGGGCGATCCACCACCCCAGCTCCACGTCGAACATGTCGCGCGCCACCAGCCCGGCGACCGCGCCCGCGGCGAACGCCACACCCGCCCCCGAGCGCCACACGAGGGTGACGAGCGCCGCGACCGCGCCGCACACCAGCCCTGCGTGGAACCCGCCGTTCCCGAGAAGATCCCCGATCGACCCGATCCCGGCACACTAGGGCCTGTCCTACGCGCCCGACACCGGCACGCGTTGTCCCGCGGCAGCTACGGAGCCACAATGGCGGCTCGGCCGTGGCGGCGCCCCGGCTGGGGATCTGACCACCGAGCAGGAGGGCTGGCTCCGGCTGTGCGGGACATCTCGATCGAGGTCGCGGGCAACCTCATCGCGGCCGTCATCCTCGCCGTCGCGGCCGCCATGGCGTGGCTCTTCTCGACCCGACCGCGGCTGCGCCGGCTCCAGGCCCTCTTCGGGATCGACCAGACCCGCCCGGTGGTGGCGATGTACCTCTCGAACCTGGCGATCCAACCCGGCGGCGCCGCATCGAGGGACGGCGAGCCCGACGTGGCCATCGGCTTCACCGGCCCGGCGATCATCAGGTCCGAGTACCGGGCCGCGCAGATCGTCGAGCGCCTTCTGACCGGCGGGCGGCTGCTCGTCCGGCCGAAGGGCCTGAACGAGTGGCTCCGCGGCCGGCTGCCGACGCTCAGCGTGCCCGACGTGCGGATCGATGTCGCACCCGACCCGTTCCAGCAGCGGGCGGCCGAGAACCTGGTCCTGCTGGGCTCCCGCGTCTACAACTCGCTGACCGCCCACTACTTCGAGGACAACCCCCTCTCCTACTTCTCGTTCGACCGGGTTCCCGATCCGAGCGACCCCACGGAGACGTTGCGGGTCATCCGCATCGCCGGCCGCACGGAGCCGGTGCCGGTGGTCCGCGCCACCGTCGACGGCCGCGGCACGGAGCTCGCCATCGTCGAGCGGCTCCTCGACGAGGAGAACGACCGGATCATCTTCGCGATCTACGGTTTCGGCGCCGCCAGCACGGCCGGCGCCACCCGGTTCCTTGCCGAGCACTGGGAGGACTTCGCCGAGCTGGTCGAGCGGTTCGGGCCCCGGGTCGGGGTCCTCATGGCCTTCGACAACTACCCCCGCGACATCGAGCGTGGCGAGGAGCTGGACGTGCTGCACAACCGGCCCCGGATCCTGTTCGTGCGGACGCCGTCCAGCACCGCCGAGCTGGAGCCCGGGAAGCAGACGCTGAGCGACTTCCTGAGGTCCCGGCGATGAGCGACGACCCCATCGGCGCGGCGCCGCCCGGGCCCCGGGTGGCCTGGCACGCCGCCGACCCGGCCGCCGACCCGGTCGCGGCGGGCGCCGACCTCCTGGAGCTCGACGTGGCGTTCTCGGCCGAGCTCGAACCGGTCGTCCACCACAACTACCTGCTCGAGGAGACGGCGTGGGTCCACGAGACACCCCTCGCCGACACCGGCTGCCCGACCCTCCGGGACGTCCTGAGCCGCCTCGACGGCACCGGGTTGCCACTGCTCCTCGACCTGAAGACGGCGTTCGTCGACCCCGCCGCCGCGTACGACAGGGTCGTCGCCGTGGTCACCGCCGCCGCGATGACCGACCGGGTGACGCTGGTGAACTGGGACCACGACGCGGGGGCGGCCGCCGCCCGCCGCCACCCCGGCGTCCGCGTCGGGCTGGCCTCGCGCTGGCTCGGCCGTGACGTCGCCGACCTGGTCCGGCGGTCGGGCTGCGCCTACCTCTACATCGACTGGGAGTACCTGACCCCCGGCCTGCTCGCCGCGGCCCGCGCGGCCGGCGTCGAGGTCGGCACCCTGGAGGGCTGGCACCCGCTCTTCTACGAGCGGGCGGTCGCCTGGGGGCTCCCGGTCGTCCTGAGCAACGACCCCGCCGCCTGCCGGGCCCGCCTCCGCCAGGCGGCCGGGCACTAGCGGCGGCGGGCGCCGTGGCGTCCGGCGGCGGTGGTCGGGGCGCCTATCCGTTCGGGAGGGGCAGGTCGGCGCCACTACTCTGGGTCGGTGACCAGCATCCCGGAGAAGCCGAGCCTGGAGGGGCTCGAAGCGAAGTGGCGGGCCCGGTGGGAGGCCGACGGCACCTACCGCTTCGACCGCACGAAGTCGCGCGACGAGGTGTTCAGCATCGACACCCCACCGCCGACCGTGTCGGGCGCGCTGCACCCGGGGCACGTCTGCTCCTACACGCACACCGACACCATCGCCCGCTTCCAGCGGATGCGGGGCAAAGAGGTCTTCTACCCGATGGGGTGGGACGACAACGGCCTCAACGTCGAGCGCCGGGTGCAGATGCTCACGGGCACGCTGTGCGATCCGTCGCTGCCCTACGACCCCGACTTCCGGCGGCCCGAGAAGCCGCCCAAGAAGCCGGTCCACATCAGCCGGCCCAACTTCGTCGAGCTGTGCGGCGAGGTCGTCGAGCAGCTGGAGCAGACCTACTTCGACCTGTGGTCCGACATCGGCCTGTCGGTCGACTGGTCGCAGACCTACCGCACCATCGGCCCCAAGGCCACGCGCACCAGCCAGCGGGCGTTCCTGCGGCTGCTCGAGCGCGACCTGGCGTACCGGTCCGAGTCGCCCACGCTGTGGGACGTCGACTTCCGCACCGCCGTCGCCCAGGCCGAGCTGGAGGACCGCGAGCTCGAAGGCGCCTACTTCAAGCTGCGCTTCCGCGGCCCCGACGGCCAGGACCTGCTGATCGACACCACGCGGCCCGAGCTGCTGCCGGCGTGCGTCGCCGTCGTCGCCCACCCCGACGACGAGCGCTACCAGCCGCTCTTCGGCCGGAACGCCACCACGCCGCTGTTCGGCGTCGAGGTCCCGATCGTCGCCCACGAGCTGGCCGACCCCGAGAAGGGGACCGGCATCGCCATGATCTGCACGTTCGGCGACACCACCGACGTCACCTGGTGGCGGGAGCTCGACCTCGACCTGCGGGCGATCGTCCAGCGCGACGGCCGCCTCCGCCCGGTCACCTGGGGCGAACCCGGCTGGGAGTGCGCCGACCCGACGGCCGCGCAGGCCGCCTACGACGAGCTGGCCGGCAAGAACGCCAAGCAGGCCCAGAAGCGGATCGCCGAGCTGCTGGCCGCCGCCGGTGAACTGGTCGGCGACCCCCGGCCCATCACGCACCCGGTCAAATTCTGGGAGAACGGCACCCGCCCGCTGGAGATCGTCACCAGCCACCAGTGGTTCATCCGCTACCCGGACAAGGAGTCGATGCTCGCCCGGGGCAAGGAGCTGCAGTGGTGGCCCGAGTTCATGCGGGTCCGCTACGAGAACTGGGTCAACGGCCTGCAGGGCGACTGGAACATCACCCGCCAGCGGTTCTTCGGCGTCCCGTTCCCGGTCTGGTACCCGATCGACGGCGACGGCAACGTCGACTACCTGTCGCCGATCCTGGCCGACGAGGCGTCGCTGCCGGTCGACCCGACCACCGACGTCCCGCCGGGCTACAACCCCGAGCAGCGCAACCAGCCGGGCGGCTTCGCGGCCGACCCCGACGTCATGGACACGTGGGCCACCTCGTCGCTCACACCCCAGATCGCCTGCGGCTGGGGTGACGACCCCGACCTGTTCGCCCGCACGTTCCCCATGGACATGCGGCCCCAGGCCCACGAGATCATCCGGACCTGGCTCTTCTACACGGTCGTCCGCGCCCACTACGAGCACGACTCGCTGCCGTTCCGCAACGCCGCGATCTCGGGCTTCGTCGTCGACCCCGACCGCAAGAAGCTGTCGAAGTCGGCGGGCAACGCCAAGGACGACCCGATGTCGCTCATCACCCAGTTCGGGAGCGACGCCGTCCGCTACTGGGCCGCCAACGGCCGGCCCGGCATGGACGTCGCCTTCGACCTCGGGCAGATGAAGATCGGCCGCCGCCTGGCGATCAAGCTCCTCAACGCCTCCAAGTTCACGCTGGGCTTCGGCGCCGGCGTCGAGGGGGCCGAGGGCCGGGTCACCGCCCCGCTCGACCGGGCGATGCTCGCCACCCTGGCCGGCCTGGTCGACGAGGCCACGGCGGCCTTCGAGCGGTTCGACTACGCCCGGGCGCTGGAGCGCACCGAGACGTTCTTCTGGTCGTTCTGCGACGACTACCTGGAGCTGGTCAAGAACCGGGCCTACGACGACGGCGACCCCGCCGGCCAGGCGTCGGCCCGGGCCGCGCTGGGCCTGGCGCTGCAGGCGCTGCTCAAGCTGTTCGCCCCGATCCTGCCCTTCGTCACCGAGGAGGTCTGGTCGTGGTGGCAGGAGGGGTCGATCCACCGGTCGCCGTGGCCGGTCGCCGACGACCTGCGGGCCGCCGCGGGCGAGGGCGCCGACCCGGCGCTGCTGACGGTCGCCGCCGACGTCCTGCGCGAGCTGCGGAAGGTCAAGAGCGAGGCGAAGCGGTCGATGAAGACGCCGGTCGCCGCGGCCACGGTCACCGACACGGCCGAGCGGCTGGCGCTGCTGGCCCGGGTCGAGGCCGACGTCCGGTCCGCGGGCGGCGTCGCCGGCGACCTCGCCACCTCCGAGGGCGAGGGCTTCGCCGTCACCGCCGAGCTCGCCCCGCCCGAGGACACGTAGCGCCGCGCACGTCGTACCGGCGGCATCCCTCCGGGGTGCCGCCGGGCACGCAGGCGCCTGCGAGGACGACGACGACCGCGGCGACTACGACGACGCCGACGGGTCGGCGGCGGCGCGCGGGTCGTCTTCCTCCTCGTCGGACTCCTCGCGGATCAGCATCCGCTGGCCGGTGGGGACGTCGATGCCGTTGGCGTCGAACGCCTGCAGGATGCGGCGGCGCAGCTCCCGGGTCACCTTGAACTGCTGCGCCGGCTTGGTCTTCACCACCAGCCGGATGTGGATGGCGTCGAGCGCCAGCTGCTCCACGCCCCACACCTCGGGCTCCTCGAGGATCACCTCCGACCAGCCGGGCGAGCGCCACAGCTCGTCGGCGGTCTGCTTCATGATCTGCTCGGCCCGGTCGATGTCGGTGCCGTACATGACGCTGACGTCGAGCAGGGCGCGAGCCCACTGCTGCGACTTGTTCCCCACCCGGACGATCTGCCCGTTCGGCACGTGCCACACGGTGCCGTTGACGTCGCGCAGCCGGGTGGTGCGGAGGCTGACCTCCTCGACCGTGCCGGACGCCTCGCCCAGGTCGACGATGTCGCCGACGCCGTACTGGTCCTCGACCAGCATGAAGAAGCCGGAGAGGAAGTCCTGCACGAGGCTCTGGGCGCCGAAGCCGAGGGCGACGCCGGCGATGCCGGCGCTGGCGATCAGCGGGCCGAGGTCGATGCCGAGCTCACCGAGGATCGTGATGCCCGCGATCGTCCAGATGACCCCGGTCGACATCGAGCGGAGCACCTGGGCCAGCGTCCGGGCGCGGGCGGCGGCCCGGGTCGACGGCGCGGTCACCTCGGCGACCACCGACGGGGCGCGCCGGCGGATCCTGCCCAGGGTCTCCGACGCCACCGACGGGCTGGTGAGCCGGGCCGCGAAGCGGTCGATCGCCCGCCGGACGAGCCGGCTGGCGATCCAGGCGATGAACAGGATCAGGCAGATGGTCCCGACCACGCCGAACAGCAGGTCGGACGCCTCCGCCAGCGCCTCGTTCTCGGTGGCGTCGTAGACGCGCTTGCAGATCCACGACGCGTTCGTCCCGCAGGTGTCGCTGCCCTCGATCTGCGCCAGCACCATCGGGACAACGCTAGGGCGTTGCGCCCACCCCTCGGAAGCGTCGGGGAGCGCCGTCCGGGCGGGCCGGCACCGGTCCGCGCCGGTCGCGCCGACGGCAGCGAACCGATGTCCTGACGGCCACGGGGCGTGCCTAGGCTGCGCGCCATGGCCACCGAGGTCGAGGTGCCGGCCGGTCCCTCCGCCACCTCCAACTACGGGGCTCCCGAACCGAGCCCGTCGTCCCCCAAGATCCCCCTCCCGCCCGACCGTCTCGGCTACCGCCTGAAGCGCAAGCTCCTGGGCAAGCCCATGGACACCGCGGAGCTCGAGCACGAGCGCCTCGGGAAGCCCACCGCCCTCGCGATCCTCGCCTCCGACAACCTGTCGTCGTCGGCGTACGCCACCGAGGAGATCCTGCACGTCCTCGTGG
>DATCLV010000793.1:0-18902 GCA_036563745.1 Acidimicrobiales bacterium
ACCCAGGCTCCCACGCCCACCCCGGGAACCCGTCATCCAGCCGCCTGAGGGAAGCGCCGGTCGAGCAGCCGACACGGGCCGGCCTGAGCCCCCATCGACGTTGGCGGAGAGGGTGGGATTCGAACCCACGGAGAGCTTGCGCCCTCACTTCCTTAGCAGGGAAGCCCGATCGACCAGACTCCGGCACCTCTCCCGTTGTGAACGTCGGAGCTTAGCCAATCACGGCGCCCAGCTTCGCCACGAACCGGGCGAGGTTCGGGTCGGTGGTGCCGGGCGGGGCCGCGGCGGCCTCGGCGAGGGGCCACCAGCGGGCGTCGTGGAACTCGGCCGGGTCCGGGGTGATCGGGGCCGAGGCGTCGGCCTCGCAGACGTACCAGAGGCTCACGTCGACGTGGCCGGCGTCGACGCCGCCCGTCACCTGCCGCGTCACGAAGAACGGGTTCGCCGGCAGGCCCGCCAGCAGCACGGCGTCGACGCCCAGCTCCTCCCGGCACTCCCGCCGCACGGTCCCCTCCGGGTCCTCGCCCGGCTCGACGTGCCCGCCGGTCGGCAGCCAGCGGCCGGCGTTGCGGTGGTGGACCAGCAGGCACCCCGCCCGGGCCGGATCGACCAGCAGGAAGTACGACACCAGGTGCTCGGGTGGGGTGGCGGGCTTCGCCGTCCGCCAGATCGGCGTGCCGCTGCGGACCCAGGCGAGCGCCGCGCACCGGTCCTTGTGCTCACGGTCGTCCCATGGGGTGATCCCCAGGAGGGCGTTCTCGACGGCGGCGCGGGCGTCGGGCATTCCAGCAGCTTCGCCGATGAGTTCCGGCGGCGCGCGGAGTCGTACCGGCATGGCGACGTATGTGTTGATCCCCGGGGCCGGCTCCGACTCGTGGTACTGGCACCTCGTGGCACCCCGGCTGGAGGCGGCCGGGCACGACGTCCTGGCCGTCGACCTGCCCTGTGACGACGACTCGGCGGGCCTCGCCGAGTACACCGACGCCGTGGTCGACGCCGTCGGCGACCGCGCCGGCCAGGACGACCTCGTGCTGGTGGCGCAGTCGATGGGCTCCTTCACCGCCCCGCTCGTGGCCGAACGGGTGCCCACCCGGCTCGTGATCCTCGTGGCCGCGATGACGCCGGCCCCCGGCGAGACCCCCGGCGACTGGTGGGCGGCGTCCGGCCAGACCGCGGCGTTCGAGGCGGCGGCCCGGCGCCACGGGCGCGACGTCACCGGCGGCGACCTCGTCGAGCTGTTCCTCCACGACGTGCCGCCCGACATCGTCGCCGAGATCGAGCACCACACGCGCGAGCAGTCGGGCACGCCGTTCGAGAAGCCGTGGCCGCTCGACGCCTGGCCCGACGTCCCCACCCGCTTCCTGCTCTGCACCGAGGACCGGCTCTTCCCCGCCGAGTTCCAGCGGCGGATCGTCCCCGCCCGCCTCGGCATCACCCCCGACGAGATCGAGAGCGGCCACCTCCCCGCCCTCGCCCGCCCGGCCGAGCTGACCGACTACCTCCTCCGCTGCTGGGAGGAGCTGGAGCGGGACGCGACGACCGGGTAGCCGTCAGGCAGCTCGGTTGGCGACGGCGCGGAGCGGGTGGGATTCGAACCCACGGATCCGTGAGGATCGCCCGCTTTCAAGGCGGGTACATTCGTCCACTCTGTCACCGCTCCTGGTGCGAGCCCGAGGTTACTGGGCGATCTGGTCGCGCAGGTCGGAGACCCAGGCGTCGGCGGCCCGCCAGGCGGCCTCGGCGTCGCGGCGACGGGCCGGGCCCAGGTCGCCGGCGGCCGGGTAGGACCCGAGGAACTTCACGTCCTCGACCTTCGACTTCAGGTCGCGCAGGCAGTCGGCCACGATCTCCTCGCCGACGTGGCCCTCCAGGTCGATCATGAAGCAGTAGTGGCCCAGGCCCTTCTTCGTGGGCCGCGACTCCAGCTTCGTCAGGTTGATCGACCGGGCCGCGAACTCCTGCAGGATCGCCAGCAGCGAACCCGGGCGGTCGGTGCGCTGGAACACCACAATCGACGTCTTGTCGTGGCCCGTCGGCGCCGGGATCCCCTCCCGGGCCACGACCACGAACCGGGTGGTGTTGTCGGGGTGGTCCTCGATGTCGGACGCCAGGACGTCGAGCCCGTACAGCTTCGCCGCCACGGCCGGGGCGATCGCCGCCGTGTGCCCGTCGCCCTGCTCGCCCGCCACCAGCTGGGCCGCCTCGACCGTCGACGACGTGGCGACGAGCTGCGCCTCCGGCAGCGCGCTGCGGAGGAAGCTCCGGCACTGCGCCGAGGCCACCGGGAACGACAGCACCCGGCGGATGTCGCCCAGGCCGACGCCGCTCGGCGCCAGCAGGTGCATCTGGACGCCCATCTCGACCTCGCGCTGGATCAGCAGGTCGGTCTCGAACGCCAGCGTGTCGACCGTGACCGTGACCGCGCCCTCGATCGAGTTCTCGATCCCCACGAAGCCCAGGTCGACCCGCCCGTCGGCCACCGAGCTCAAGACCTCGGGGATCGACGGGAGCGCGACCAGCTCCTGGGTGGCGAGATCGGGCTGCGACAGCAGCGCCTGCTCGGTGAAGGTGCCCTCGGGACCCAGGAACCCGACCCGGAGCGCACCCTCGGTGGCGTCAGTCATGGGGTTCGATGCTACTTCCCGTGGTCACCCGCCCCGAAGGCAATCCCGCACCCGTCGAGATGGGGCGATCTCCGGGGGTGGAGCCCCAAGAGATCACCCCATCTCGGAACCGGGCTACGACACGGGGACCCCGTCGACGGCCGAGAAGCCGGGGACCCGGACGTCGACCTGCTCGACGTCGTCGGGGAGACCGCCGAACGTGGCGTTCAACCGCACCGTCTCGCCGGGAGCCACGGCGTAGTCGGCCAGGCCCGAGGAGCACAGGCACGCGTCCCCGGAGTCGAGCACCGGGAGGTACAGCTTCTGGGCCGACGAGTCGACCAGGCCGACGCCGCGGAGGTCGTAGTTGACGTTGTCGCCGGAGAAGTGCGACCAGATCTCGAAGGCCTCGCCGTCGCCCTCGTTGAGGTTGGTCAGCTGGAGCCGCACCTCCACCAGGTCGCCCTGGCGCTCGACGGCCATGACGTCGACCCGCAGCGGCACCTGCGACTGGTTGCCGGGGTTGGCCGGGAGCTGGCTCTCGGCGCTGCCGAGGACATCGTCGGGCACGTCGTCGCGGGCACCGCTCTGGCCCGAGCCGGACCCGGCGCCCGAGCCGGCACCGTCGGGCGAGTCGGCGTCGATGCTCTCGGTGTCGGCCAGCGGATCGTCGTCGTCGCTGGGGGAGCAGGCGGTGGCGACGCCCAGGCCGCCGAGCACGATGCAGGCGCCGAGCAGCAGGCGGCCGGGCCGGGACTTCGTCATCGCCGTGATCGGCGCGGTGATCATCGCAGGGGTCCTCATCGTCGTCGTGGTCGTCGGAGCAGCCGTCGTGGTCGGCGCGGTGGCGGCCGTCGCCGTGGGGGTCGGGGTGCTCATGTCGGGAAGGTGATCTCGACCCGCCGGTTCAGGGCGCGGCCCTCGGGGTTGTCGGAGCCGTCGTCGTGGGCGTTGGGCGCCACGGGCTGGGTCTCGCCGTAGCCGGCCACGGAGAACGTGAAGCCGTCGCCCAGCTCGGCATCGAGCTCGGCCCGCACGGCCTCGGCCCGGCGCTCGGACAGGTCCTGGTTGGCGGCCTCGTCGCCGTCGCTGTCGGTGTGGCCGCCGATGGTGATCTCGCGGGGCCCCAGCTCGTCGAGCTGCTCGGCCAGGACGGCCAGCCGCTCCTTCGCCTCGGCGGTGAGGTCGGCCTCGTTGTACTCGAACAGCACGTCGGCGGCGAGGGTGACCGAGGTCTCCTCGGGGGCCTCCTCGACCCGCTCCGAGTTGTCGAGCGCGTTGGTCCGGAAGGTGAGGTCGCGCACCCGGAACTGCAGGTCGCGCACCCGGCTCTCGACATCCTCCTGCAGGACGGTGGCCCACGCCACGGACGTGCCGGCCGTGGCCGTGGCCACCGCCACGGCGCCGACGGCCACCAACCGCCGCACGGACCGCACCGACCGGGCCGACCGAACCGAACGAGCCGACCGGACAGCCGACCGGACTGAACGGGCCGAGCGGGCCGAGCGGGACGGGCGAACCGATCCGTCGCTCATGACACCGGCACCCCGGTGATCACGGGGAAGTTGGGGACGCGCACGTCGAGGGCCTCGACGTCGTCGGGGACACCGCCGTAGGTGGCGTCGATGGTGAGCTGGCCGCCCGGCGGGACGTCGATGGCCCCGAGACCGTCGGTGCACAGGCACACGTCGCTGCTGTCGAGCACCGGCAGGTACAGCTTCTGGGCGTCGCCGTCGACCAGGGCCACGTTCGACGCGTCGTAGCGGGCCCCCGGGCCGGGGCCGCCCCCCAGCATCGAGTCGAACTTGAAGTCCTGCGAGCTCTCGCCGTCGGCCGGGGGCTCGGCCTCGTTGGTGAGCACCAGGCCCAGCTCGATCAGGTCGCCGTGCCGGTCGAGCCGGACGACGTCGAGACGCAGCGGGGTCGAGCGGTTGTCGATGGCGTTCGCCCGCAGCGACGCCCGGGCCGTGCCCAGCACCTCGCCCGACCCGCCGCCGTCACCGGCGGAGCCGGAGCCGGCGCCGCCGTCGCCCTCCTCGCCCGTGGCGTCGCCCTCGCCGCCCTCGGCACCCTCACCGGCCTGCGGCGACGACGAGTCGATGCTCTCGGTGCGGGCCAGCGGGTCGTCGTCGCCGGTGCAGCCGGTCACCAGGGCCACGAGCGCCACCGCCACGCCCGCCACGGCCGCGGCCGTCCATCGTCGAGATCCCATCAGAGCGTTCCTTTCGATCGGGGGGATGTCCCCTTCGTCGGTGGCGACCCACCGGAAAGTTGCGCGGCGCCGGAAAAATCTTCGGCGCCCGTCACTCCTCCACGACGCGGACCTCGTGGGTCACCTCGAGCCGCTCGCCGCCGGGGGCCCGGCCGGTCAGCACCACCGGGGCCACGCCGGGGCTGCTGCTCTCCAGCTGGACGCTCGTGCGGTCGGCGTAGACGGTGCCGTCCGGCATCACCCACGCCCAGTGCTCGACGGCCTCGGCCTCGACCTCGAACGTGACGACCTCGCCGACCACGGCCCGCTCGGGCCCGACGACGGCCAGGCGGGCGTCGCCGGCCCTGTCGACCACCGCCACCCGCCCGTCGCCCCGACGGGCGACCTCCTGGCCGGCGTCGTCGCCGCCCGTCACCAGCCACGCGACCACCCCGCCCACCAGTGCGCCGACCAGCAGGCACGCCACGCCGACGTTGACCGGGCGCCGCCACCACGGCGGATCGTGCGGCGGCCGCACCAGCGGGTACGGGGACTTCGGGAACGTCGTCGCCGGCACCGGCCCCGCACTCGGCGCCCCCGCCCGACCGGGGCCGGCGGCGGGACCGGCGGCAGGCCCCCCACCAGCAGCCGCACCCGCACCAGCAGCCGCACCCGCACCAGCACCAGCACCCGCACCCCCACCGGCACCCGCCGCCGGCGCACCGGCCCGGCCCGGCGCCTGCAGCGGCGGCAGCGTCGGCGGCGCCAGCGCCGCGGTCACCTCGGCCAGCCACGCCCGCGCGTCCGGGTGCCGCGCCGCGGGGTCGTCGGCCAGGCTCCGCAGCAGCGGCGCCCGCAGGCCCGCCGGGAGCCCCAGCTCGCCCAGCACCCGGTCGACCTCGGCCGCGCCGGGCGGGTCGGTGGCCGGCGCCCGGCCCGTGAGCAGCCACAGCACCACCGCCGACAGCGCCCACAGGTCGGCCCGCCCGTCGATCCGCGACGGCACCCCCCGCTGCTCCGGCGGCCGGAACCCGTCGGTGCCGCCGGCCACGGTGAGGCCCGAGTTGCGGGCCAGGTCCTTGGACAGCCCCAGGTCGGTGACCACCAGCCGCTCGTCGGCGGCCAGGAGCCCGCCGGGCCGGTCGCCGCCGTTCGGGGGCACCCCGGGCGCCACCAGCGACGCCACCGGCACCGACACCGGCGCCACCGAGCGGACCAGCACGTTCCCCGGCGCCAGGTCCCGGTGGACCAGGTCGGCGGCGTGGACGGCGGCCACCGCGCCCGCCAGCTGCGTGGCCAGCACCCGGACGTCGGTCGCCGCCGGGCGCCACCCCGCGGCCCGCCGGTCGGCCACCCGCTGGGCGAGCGTGCCCCGGTCGGCGTGCTCCAGCACCAGGTAGGGCTGCAGGCGATCGGTCTCGCCGACGTCGTACACCCGCACCACGTGCGGGCTGTCGATGCGGCGCAGGGCGCGGCCCTCGTCGAGGAACCGGGCCCGGATGTCGGGGTCGAGGCAGTGGTTGTCGGCCAGGAGCTTCACGGCGACGGTGGCGCCCAGCCGCTCGTCGACCGCCCGGTACACCGTGGCGAACGCCCCGGTGCCGACGACCTCCTCGATCGTGTAGCGCCCGATGCGGGTGACCGAGGGCGTCACTCGTCGCCGCCCCGCTCGAGCAGCAGCGCCGCCAGCAGCGCCCGCCCCCGGGCCACGTGGGACTTCACCGTGTTCACGTTGCGGCCCAGGCGGAGGGCGACCTCGGCGTAGGGCAGGCGTTCGACGTCGCGCAGGGTCACCGCATCTCGGTAGCGCTCGGGCAGCTCGGCCAGCAACTGCTGGACGGCCTGGCGGGAGGCGACGATCGAGCTCATCCGCTCGGCGGTGTCGGGGGCGAGGCCCTCGGGGTCGCCGCCGCCGTCGTCGCCCATCGGCAGCGACCGGGTCGACCGGACCCGCCGCAGGTGGTCGACCGCCCGGTTGCGGGCCACCTGGAACAGCCAGGTCGTGAACTTCGCGTCGCCCCGGAACGACCCGATCGAGCGGGCCACGGTGATCAGCGTGTCCTGGGTGACGTCGTCGACGGCGGCCTCGTCGACCAGGAACCGGCGGACGGCCCGGCGGGCGGCGCCGAACCGGTCGACGGCCTCGACCAGCATCTCCAGCGCCAGCGGCGACCCCTGGGCCGCGTTCCGGGCCAGCACCTCGAGCGCGGCCTCGTGATCGGCGTCGTTGCGCAGCTCGCCGAGCTGGCGCCGTGCCAATGAGGCGTTGCCGCCGGCGACGGCGGCCTGCAACGTGGCTACTGCCCTGTCCATCCCTGCCCCAACGAACGTCCGGCGGCGCCCAGAGACTAGGGCGTGTCCAGGGCTCCCGGCACCGGGGCGGCGGCCGATCCGAAGGTCAGAGGCCCTGCCAGGCGGGCTTGTGGGCGTAGGTCTCCCGGTAGTAGTCGGCCAGGCGGAGCTTGCCGGCCGCGGCCTCGTCGACCACCACCGTGGCGTGCGGGTGGAGCTGCAGCGCGCTGGCCGGGACCATCGCCGACACCGGCCCCTCCACGGCCCGCAGCACCGCCGCCGCCTTCTCGGCCCCGAAGGCCAGGAGGACCAGGTGGCGGGCCTCGAGGATCGTGCCGATCCCCTGCGTGACCACGTGCCGGGGCACCTCGTCGAGCGACGCGAAGAACCGGGCGTTGTCCCGCCGGGTCTCGTCGGTGAGGGTCTTGAGGCGGGTGCGGGACGCCAGCGACGACCCCGGCTCGTTGAACCCGATGTGCCCGTCCCGGCCGATGCCGAGGAGCTGGAGGTCGATGCCGCCCGCCGACCGGATCGCCGCCTCGTAGTCGTCGCAGGCCGCCAGCAGGTCGGGCCCGCTGGGCCGGACGTCGGGCCCCTGCACGGCCCCGGACGGGAAGTCCACGTGCGCCTCCAGCTCCCGGGCGATGAACGCCCGGTAGGACTGGGGGTGCCCCGGCGGGAGGCCCACGTACTCGTCGAGCAGGAACGCCCGGGCCTCGGCGAAGGTGATCTCCCCCGCGGCGCACCGCCGGGCGAGGTCGGCGTAGACGGGCAGCGGCGTGCTGCCGGTGGCCAGGCCGAGGACCGCCTCGGAGCGGCGCCGCAGGAGGTCGGCGATGGCCCCGCCCACGAGCGCCCCGGCCGCCTGCCGGTCGGCGACGATCACGACCTCCACGACGCACCTCCCTCCGATCCGCCCGCCCCCGGCAGTTCCCGCCCTCCCGGTGCGTCCGGACCCCGGGCGACGCGCCCGCCGATCACCGTGGCGACGACCCGCCCGTCGCCGTCGAGCACCACCAGGTCACCGACCGCCCCCGGAGCGACGACGCCGCGCTCGCCGGCGCGGCCCAGCACGGCGGCCGGGGCGGTGGCGGCGGCGTGCACGGCCGCCCCCAGGTCGACGCCGGCGAACGCCTGCAGGTTGGCGACCGCCGTGGCCATGGCCAGGTTGCTGCCGGCCAGCGTGCCGTCCGGCAGGCGGACGCCGTCCTCGGCGGCCAGCGCCTCCAGGTCGCCCAGCCGGATCGGCCCCGGCGGCACGCCCAGGGCGGCGACCGCGTCGGTGACCAGCGTCAGCCGCGCCCCCAGCGCCCGCGCCGCCAGCCGCACCATCCGCGGGTGGACGTGGAGGCCGTCGGCGATCAGCCCCACGCGCAGCCGCTCGTCGGTGAGCGCGACGCCCGCCAGCCCGGGGTCGCGGTGGTGCAGCGGCGGCATGGCGTTGAACAGGTGGGTGGCCCAGCGGGCCCCGGCGTCGACCCCGGCCGTGGCCTCCTCGGTGCTGGCCGACGAGTGGCCGAGCGACACGACCACGCCCCGGTCGACCAGCGCCCGCACGAGGTCGAGGGCGCCGGGCAGCTCGGGGGCCAGGGTGACGAGGGCGACGCCGGCGTCGCGGGACCAGCCGGCGATCAGCGCCGGGTCGGGCGACCGCAGGTGGGCGGCGACGTGGGCGCCCTTGCGCTCGGGGTTGAGGAACGGGCCCTCGAGGTGCAGGCCCAGCGGGGTGGCGACCGGCGCGGCGGGGGCGGCACCGGACAGGTCGGACGGATCGGGCGGGTCGGGCGGGCCCTGGCGCAGCGTGGCCAGCGCCCGCTCCCGGACCGGCTCGGGTGACGTGACGATCGTGGGCAGCCAGCTCGTGACCCCCCACCGGGGCAGCAGCGCCGCCACCTCCCACAGGCGCTCGGGCTCGGCGGTCAGGTCGATGCCGCCGGCGCCGTTCACCTGGAGGTCGACGAACCCGGGGGCCACCACGCACCCGGTGGCGTCGAGCTCGTCGGGCCGGCCGGGCCCGTCGGGCCGGCCGGGCTGGTCGGCACCCGCGGACACGTCCGACCCCGTCCCCGCCGCCGACGGCTGGACCGCCGCGATCCGGCCCCCGTCGTCGATCGTGACGTCGGCCTCGACGAGCCCGCCGTCGACCACCACCCGACCGCCGCGGACCACGAGCGTCATGACGGCGGGGCGTCCTCGGGGACCAGGGCGCGGGCGGCCCGGGCGGCGCCCACCGCGCCCAGCGACACGTGGGGCGGGGCGACCGCGACCCGGTCCGGCAGGTCGAGCGCGGCGACCAGCGGCGACGCCGCGGCCCGGTGGTGCAGCGCCGCCCGGATGGCGTCGAGCAGCGGCGGCCCGGCGTCGGCGACCCCGCCGCCCAGCACCACCAGCTCGGGGTCGACGGTCTGGGCGATCAGGGCGACGGCCCAGGCCAGGTGGTCGAACACCTCGTCCCGGACGGCGATCGCGCCCGGGTCCCCCGCCGCCGCGGCGGCCAGCAGCCCGGCGGCGTCGCCGGGCGCCCCGCCGCGCCCGGGCCAGCGCCGGGCGATGACCTGCCCGGACGCCACCGCCTCCAGGCACCCCGTCTGGCCGCACTCGCACACCGGACCGTGGCGGTCGACCGGCAGGTGGCCGATCTCCCCCGCCACCCCCCGCACCCCGGGGAACACCGCGCCGCCGACCACGAACCCGGCGGCGATCCCCGTCCCGACGCTGAGGTAGGCGACGTTGCCGTCGCGCCCGAAGACCTCGGCAGCGCCGAGGGCGGCCAGGTTCACGTCGTTGCCCACGGTGACCGGCCCGCCGACGAGGCGCCCCACGGGGTCGTGGAGGCGCACCGGGTCGGCGCCGATGCCGAGGTTGACGGCGTGGCGCAGGACGCCGTCGCGGGGGTCGACCAGCCCCGGCACGCCGATGCCGACCGCCGCCAGCCCGTCGGGCGCCACCCCGGCGCCCGCCGCCGCGTCCGCCACCGCCGCGGTGACGGTGGCGACCAGGCCCTCGGGACCGGTGCCGGTGGCCATCCGCACCTGCGCCCGCGTGGCGCCCCAGGCGTCGACCACCACGGCCAGCGTCTTCGTCCCACCCACGTCGACCCCGGCCACCAGCGGCATGGCTGCATCGTCGTCGCCCTCCGTGGTCCCGGCCAAAGGCCCGTCCCCGGCGGCGGGCGCAGGGGTCGAAGGCTCGGCAGGCGAGAGCGAGCGTGAGGACGAGCGCGAGGGCGAGCGTGAAGGCAGGGGCCGCCCGGGCGCGCCGGCCGGCACCGACCCGGCCCCGTCGACGTCGTCCCCCGCCCCGGTCGGGGGCCTCATGCCGGCGACGGGGCGCGGAGGGTCGCTCCGGTCGCGGGGTCGAAGAGGTGGAGGCCGGCGGGGTCGACGACCAGCTTCACGGTCTCGCCGACGGCCAGGCGGCTCCTGGTGCCGAGCCGGGCCACGACCCGGCCCCGCCGCCCGAGGACGTCGGCCCACACGGCGTCGGGGTCGGCGTCGCTGGCGACCTCGCGGGCGCCGGCCTCGGCCGCCTCGACGTCGATGGCGGCCTCGCGGGCACCGGCCGTGGGATCGGCCGTGGGATCGGCGGCGGGCACCGCGTCGCCGGCGGCCGGCGTGCCGTCGAGCGGCGCCGCCACGTGCACGACCAGCTCGGCGCCCAGCGACTCGACCAGGTCGACGGTCGCCTCCAGGACCCGGTCGCCGGGCGCACCGGGCGCGAGCGCCGCGTCCTCCAGCGCCTCGGGGCGCACGCCGACCACCACCCGGTCGCCGACCCGATCCGCCAGCGCCGGGTGGGAGGCCAGCAGGGCGTCGTCGACCGTCAGCCGCTGCGGGCCGATCCGCAGGACGAGGCCGTCGCCGCCCCCGCCACCCGAGCCCTCGGCGGCCGCGCCGCCGGCGTCGCCGGCCCGCTCGACCACGCCCGGGAGCAGGTTCATCGCCGGCGACCCGATGAACGTGGCCACGAACAGGTTGACCGGCTCGTCGTAGATCCGCTGCGGCGTGTCGACCTGCTGGACCCGGCCCTTGTCGAGCACCGCCACCCGGGTGCCCATCGTCATGGCTTCGACCTGGTCGTGGGTGACGTAGATCGTGGTGACGCCCAGGTCGCGCTGGAGCCGGGCGATCTCGGCCCGCATCTCCACGCGCAGCTTGGCGTCGAGGTTGGACAGCGGCTCGTCCATGAGGAACGCCTGCGGCGACCGCACCAGCGCCCGGCCCATCGCCACCCGCTGCCGCTGCCCGCCCGACAGCTGCGACGGCCGCCGGTCGAGCACCTCGGTGAGCTGGAGCAGCGCGGCGATCTCCTCCACCCGCCGGGCCAGCTCGTCCTTCGGGACCTTGGCCAGCCGCAGCGGGTAGCCGATGTTCTTCCGCACGGTCATGTGCGGGTAGAGCGCGTAGCTCTGGAAGACCATGGCGACGTCGCGGCCCTTGGGCTGGAGGTCGGTGACGTCGCGGTCGCCGATCGCGATGGTCCCCTCGGTCACGTCCTCCAGGCCGGCGACCATGCGCAGCAGCGTCGACTTGCCGCAGCCCGAGGGCCCGACCAGCACCAGCAGCTCGCCGTCGGCCACGTCGAGGTCGACGGCGTCGACCGCCGTGACCCCGCCGTCGTACACCTTCGTCGCACCCCGGATGGCGATCTCAGCCACCTGCCGTCCCTCCTGAGGTCAAGAGCTCTGCCACCGCCGCGATCCCCGCCCGGGACGCCCCGAAGGCCGTCACCCACGCCCGCCCACCGGGCCCGCCGGGCCCGGTCCGACCGTCACCGGTCCCACCGCGGTCGCCACCGTCGCCCGCCGGCCAGCCGAGGTCGACGACGACGGCGTCGGGCCGCGCCCCCAACAGGGCGTCCAACAGGGCCCGACCACCCGGGACCGTCGGGAGGTCGCGCACCACCACGACCAGCGGCCGCCCGGCCGCCGGCGCCAGCGCCACGTCGAGATCGGCGACCGGGCCATCGGGCCCCGGCGCCACCTCGGCGGTCGTCACCGCCGGGTCGAGGGCCTGCAGCGGCCCGCCCAGGCGGCTCGGCACCACCCCGGCGGCGATGTTCACCGGCCGCCGCAGCTCGACCACGTGCGCGCCCCGCAGCCCGCCCGCGCCCGGCAGGTCGCCCTCGACCCGCAGCGCGCGCCGGGCGGCGGCGGCGCCCAGCTCGGCGAGGTCGTCC
This sequence comes from Acidimicrobiales bacterium, assembly GCA_036563745.1. Classification (GTDB taxonomy): domain Bacteria; phylum Actinomycetota; class Acidimicrobiia; order Acidimicrobiales; family VFJN01; genus DASXTK01. The sequence continues at coordinate 12,265 of DATCLV010000793.1, forward strand.
AGCGCCGCCGGCCACGGCGCCGGCTCGCCCGCCGGGACGGCGATGCGCCCCACCCGGGCCGCGGCGTCGGCCAGCCGCGCCTCGTCCAGCGCCCCGGTCCGGACCGCCGCCACCACCGCCTCGACGCACTCGTCGACCAGGGCGTCGGTGGCACCGGAGCCCAGGCAGCACAGGTCGGCGCCGGCGGCGAGCGCCCGGACCACGTTGGCGGGGATGGCGTCGGGACCGCCGATGCCGTGCATGTCGAGGGCGTCGGTGACCACGGCGCCGGTGAACCCCAGCTCGCCGCGCAGCACGTCGGACAGCACCGCCCGGCTGATCGTGGCGGGCCGGTCGTCGAGCGCCGGCACCACCAGGTGGGCGGTCATGATCGCCCGCACCCCCGCCCCGATCGCCGCCCGGAACGGCGCCAGCTCGCGGGCCCGCAGCACGTCGGCCGGGGCGTCGACCACCGGCAGGGCACGGTGCGAGTCGACCCGGGTGGCGCCGTGGCCGGGGAAGTGCTTGGCGCAGGCCGCCACCCCGGCGCCCTGGAGGCCCTCGACCGCGGCGGCCACGTGGCGGGCCACCAGCGCCGGGTCGGCGCCGAACGAGCGCACGCCGATCACCGGGTTGGCCACGTCGACGTTCACGTCGGCGCACGGGGCCAGGTCGAGGTCGACCCCGAGCCCGGCCAGCAGCCGGCCCAGCCCGGCGTGCACCGAGCGGGTCAGCTCGGGATCGTCGACCGCGCCCAGCGCCGCGCTGCCCGGCACCGACGACCCCGTGCGGGCCTCGACCCGGGTGACGTCGCCGCCCTCCTCGTCGATGGCGACCAGCAGGTCGGGCCGCTGGTCGTGCAGGACCCGGGCGACGTCGGCCGTCGCCGTGGCGCCCGACGCGCCGCCGGCCAGGTTCGACCCGAACAGGCACACCCCGCCCAGGCCCTCGTCGACCCAGCGCCGCAGCCACCGCGGCACGACCGGCCCGTCGAACGAGGCCAGCAGCGTGGCGGCCGCCAGCCGCTCCACCGACCCCGACGTGACCGACGCACCCGGCGCCCCGGACGGCACCGTCACCCCTTCACCGCCCCGGCGGTCAGGCCGGAGGCGATCCGGCGGTGGACGAACAGGAAGAACACGATCACCGGCAGCGTGATCAGCGTCGAGCCGGCCATGACCCCACCCCAGTCGGTGCCGCGGGCGCCGAAGTTGAAGCTCTGCAGCCACAGCGGCAGCGTCTCCGCCTCCGGCCGGTCCATGATCACCAGGGCGAACGTGTACTCGTTCCACGCCTGGATGAAGGCGAAGATGCCGGTGGCCACCAGGCCCGGCGCCACCAGCGGCAGCGTCACCGTGAAGAACGCCCGCACCCGCGACGACCCGTCGACCATCGCCGCCTCCTCCAGCTCCCGCGGCACGCCGGCCACGAAGCCCCGCAGCGTCCAGATGGTGAACGGCAGGACGAACGCCAGGTAGGCGATGGTCAGGCCCACGATCGAGTTCCGCAGGTCCCAGCCGTCGAGGACCTTGACCAGCGAGATCATCAGCGCCTCGGCCGGCACCATCTGCACCACCAGGATCATCACCAGGAAACCCACCCTGCCCCGGAAGCGGAACCTCGACACCGCCACCGCGGCCAGGAACGCCGTGCACAGCGCCAGCAGCACGGTGAGGCCCGTGACCTTGAGGCTGTTGGCGAACGCCGTGCCGAAGCCGTCGGTGTCGAACACCGACCGGTAGTTGTCGAGCGTCCCGCCGAACGGGAAGAACTGCGGGTCCCGGGAGCGGATCTCGCCGTTGCTCCGGAACGACGTGGTGAACATCCAGTAGACGGGGAACCCGGACAGCAGGATCAGCACGACGGCGACGGCGTTCGCCGACCGGGACGACCGGCGGCCCCGGCGACGGCCGCGACGACGCCGAACCCGGGCCGCGGTGACCGTGGCGACCTCGGCCATCTAGATCTCCTCCTGGCGGAACATCTGACGGAGGTGGAACACGGTCAGCAGCAGGGTGATGGCCACCATCACCAGCGCGATCGCCGCCCCCTTGCCGAAGTGGCCACCGGTCGTCGCCTCCCGGTAGGCCCACGTGCCCAGCAGGTTGGTCTCGCGGCTGATGCCGCCCGCCTCCTGGAGCACGAAGATCTGGGTGAAGACCCGCAGGTCCCACATGGTGCTGAGCGCGGCGAGCACCACGAAGATCGGCCGCACCGCCGGCCACGTGACGTCGCGGAACCGCTGCCACTGCCCGGCGCCGTCGATGGCGGCGGCCTCCATCACCTCGTCGGGGATCTGGGTCATCGCCGCGTGCAGCGTGAACGCCACGAACGGGATGCCCATCCACACCACGACGAGCAGCGCCACCGTGAAGAAGCTGAGCGGCTCGGCCAGCCAGGAGTGGCCCTCGTAGTCGAAGCCCAGCTTGGTGAGGACCCAGTTGGCGACGCCGGAGCGGGAGTCGAAGATCCACTGCCACACCACGGTGGCGGTGAGCGCCGGGGTGGCCCAGGCCAGGAGCAGCGACACGCTCAGCGCCGTGCGCAGGACCCGGCCCAGCCGCCCGAGCAGCACGGCGATCGCGGTCCCGGTCGCCATGGTCAGCGCCACGGCCAGCAGGCAGAACACCAGCGACCGCCGCAGCACCTCCCAGAAGTAGGCGTCGCCGAGGATCTCCCGGAAGTTCTCGAGGCCGACCGACTCGGGCGGGGCGCCGAACTGCTGGCGCATCCCGAACTCCTGGGTCGACATGATCACCAGCCGGTAGAGCGGGTAGCCGAGGCCCGCTCCCAGCGCCACCAGGGCGGGGACGACGAGGAGGTACGGCAGCAACGCCCGTGCCCCACGGGCCCGGAGGCGACCCGGGGCCCGGCCCCCGCCCCGGCCTCGGCGTCGGCCGACGGCGGCCGGACGGGGCACCGACGACGCCGACGACGCCGACGACGCCGACGACGGCGTGCCACCCGAGGGCGGCGGCGGGCCCACCTCGGGCCCCTCCTCGGGCAGCACGCCGGTCGTCATCGGGGGGATCTGCTCCTGGCCCTACTGGTTGAGGATCTCGACGATCGCGTCGTTGGCCGTCGTCGCGGCCTCCTCGACGTCGTCCCCGTTGGCGATGGCCGTCCCCATGTCCTGGAGGATGTCGGCGCCCTCGACCTCGGCCCAGTGCTCGCTGCTCGGCGTGAACCGGCTGTTGGCGGCGGCCGCGGCCTGCGCCTCGGCCGACGGGCTGCCGGTCACCAGCTCGAGGAACGACTTCCGGTTCGGGATCAGCCCCGCCTCCGCGTACTGCGACTGGAAGCCCTCGCTGCTGATCAGCTTGAGGAACTCGACGGCCAGGTCCGGGTTCTCGCTCTTGGCGGAGACGCCGAGCACCGAGCCGCCCAGGAACGAGGGGGCCACCTCGCCGTCGCTGCCGGGGAGCGGGAAGACGCCGAGCTTGTCGGCCATCTCCGGGCACTCCTCCTCGATCTGGCCGGCCTTCCAGCCGGGCCCCATGAGCATGCCGATCTCGCCGGCGCAGAACTCGATGTAGTCGTTGCGGTCGTCGCTGTCGGCCGGGGCCTGGTTGGCGTTCTGCATGATGTCCTGCACCAGGGTCAGACCCTCGACGGCGCCCTCGTCGGCCAGCGTGCCGACCCACTCGCCGTCCTCCTGGACGGCGATGTCACCGCCGGCGTCCCAGATGAACGACAGCATCGCCTGCCAGTTGCGGCCGGGGAAGTAGATGGCCGAGAAGTTGGGCGTCGAGGCGTTGGCCTCCTGCAGCGCCTTGCCGGCGTCGACGAGCTCCTGCATCGTCGTCGGGACCTCGATGCCGGCCGCCTCGAAGAGGTCGGTCCGGTAGGTGACGACCCGGGCGCCGGCGTAGAGCGGGAGGCCGTAGAGCTTCCCGTCGTAGGTGCCGGCCTCCCGGAGGCTGTCGAGGAGGTCGTCGCCGCCCAGGTCGTCGAGGGCGGGCGTCAGGTCGACCAGGGCGCCGGCCGCCTCGAAGCCCTGCGCCTGGGTGTTGCCCATCTCGACGATGTCGGGTGAGTCGTCGGCGGCGAGGGCGTTGGTGAGGACGGGCACGAGGCCGTCCCACTCCTGCTCCTCGATCTCGACGGTCACGTTCGGGTACTGCTCCTTGAACGTCTCGATCGCGTAGTCGCGCATCGACTGCGGCGTGTCGGGGCCGTTGAGCCAGACCCGCAGGGTCGCCTCGATGTCGCTGTCGGGGGTGGTGAAACCCCCGCTCTCCTCGGTCGAGCCGTCGTCGGGGCTGTCGGTCGCCTCGTCGTCGTTGTCGTCGGACCCGCAGGCCGCCGCCAGGAACAGCGCCCCCGCGAGGCCCGCCGCCGCGAGCTTTCGGAATCTCACGTGTCCTCCACTCTCTTGCCCTTGTGTGAGTTCATGCGACGCCCAGCTCACGGTCGAGGACGAGCATCGCGGCGCCCAGGAGGACGTCGTCCTCCCCGAGCGGACTGCACCGGATGTCGACGTTGTCGCCGACGGCCGGCATCGTTCGGCTGCGGATGGCGTCGAGCGCCCCCTGCCGGAACGCCTCGTCGAGCAGGTCGAGGGGGCCCGACAGCACGACTTCGCGGAGGTTGAGCGCGCTGACCACGGGGGCCAGCGCGAGGCCGAGGCGGCGCCCGGCGTCGCCCCGGTCGTGACCGGCGCGCCGGAGGGCGGGCGCGGCGATGGCGGTCTCGAGGCAGCCCCGGCGGCCGCAGGCGCAGGGCTCGCCGTCGGGGTCGACCACCACGTGGCCGATCTCGCCGGCGGCGAAGCGGTCGCCGACGACCAGGCGCCCGTCGATCACCACCCCGGCGCCGACGCCCTGGCCGACCTTCACGAGCAGGAGGCTGCGGCCGGCCGGTCCGGCGAGGCCCAGCTCGCCGAGGACGGCGGCGTTGGCGTCGTTGGCGACGTGGATCGCGGGCGCCCCCGGCAGGGCGCGGCCGAGGTGGGCGGCGAGGTCGACGTCGTGCCAACCGAGGTTGGGGGCCTCCAGCACCACGCCGGCGGTGTCGACCACGCCGGGGGTGCCGATGCCGATGCCGAGGAGGGGGCGGTCGGCCCGCTCGACGAGGTCGGCGGCGAGGCGGGTGACGAGGGCAAGGACGTCGTCGCCGGTGCGGCCGCCGGTCCCGGTCCCGCCGGTCGCCGGGGCGACGGCGACGGAGGCCCGCTCGACCACCTTGCCGGACAGGTCGACGAGCGCGGCCCGGAACCGCTCGTCGTCGCTGAGGTCGAGGGTGACGACGAGCCGGGCGTCGGGGACGATCCCGAGGAGGGTGGCGGGCTTGCCGACGCCCTTCCCGGTGCGGGTGCCCAGCTCCTCCACCAGGCCTTCCTCGAGGAGCTCCCCGACGAGGTCGGACGCGGTGACCCGGGTGACGTGGGTGGCGCGGGCGAGGTCGGCCCGGCTGAGCGGCCCGTCCCGGAACAGCGCCCGGAGGACGAGGGCCCGGTTGTGGCGGCGGGCGTCGCCGGGCACCGCCCGGCGGGCCGTGCGCCCCCGCCGCTCGAACGGGTCGTGCTGCTCCCGGTCTCCCCTCCGCATCATTTGTTTGTCTACTTAACGAACAAATGGGTGTCAAGGAGCTCGTGCCACCCGTCGGCCTCCGGTGCCGCCGGCGCCGCCGGTTATGCGGCCGCCCGCCGCTGGGTCATGCTGGGGACGTGGACGAAGCGACCATCCGCCGGCTCATCGAGCAGGTCCGCTCCGGCCTGGTCGAGCCCGACGAGGTCGTCGCCCGCCTGCGCCGGCTCCCCTACGCCGACCTCGGGTTCGCCCGGGTCGACCACCACCGCAGCCTGCGGCAGGGCCTCGCCGAGGCCGTCTACGGGCCCGGCAAGACGCCGGCCCAGTGCGCGGCGATCGTCGCCGAGCTGCTCTCGGCCGCCGACAAGGGCCCGATCCTCCTCACCCGCGCCGACGACGAGCAGGTCGCCGAGGCCCTGTCCGTCAACCCGGGCGGCCAGCGCTTCGGGTCGACCGTCGTGTGGCGGCCGGTCGCCGACGACCGGTTCGAGAAGGTGGTGATCGCCACCGCCGGCACCGCCGACCTCCCCGTCGCCGACGAGTGCGCCGTCACCCTCCGGGCCCACGGCCTCGAGGCCATCCGCCTCAACGACGTGGGCGTCGCCGGCGTCCACCGGCTGCTCATGGCCGGCGAGGTGCTCGATGACGCCGACGCCATCGTGGTCGTCGCCGGCATGGAGGGCGCGCTCGCCTCCCTGGTCGGGGGCATCACCGCCGCCCCGGTCATCGCCGTCCCCACCAGCGCCGGCTACGGCACCAGCTTCGGCGGGATCACCGCGCTGCTGGGGATGCTGGCGTCGTGCGCGGCCGGGGTGCTCGTGGTGGGTATCGACAACGGGTTCGGCGCCGCCTACGCGCTCCTCCGCATGTTCAACGCCCGGCGCTGATCTCCGCCGGCCCGACCTCACCGCCCGCCCACCGACCACCGACCCGCCGGAGTCCCGCCTCCCCATGAGCACCGTCGCCTGGTTCCACTGCTTCTCCGGCATCGCCGGCGACATGGCGCTGGGGTCGCTGCTCGACGCCGGCGCCGACGTCGACGAGGTCCGGGCGCTGCTCGACCGGCTGCCCGTGGGCGGCTGGGGCCTCGACGTGGAGCCGGTGCTGCGGGGCGGCATCGCCGCCACC
>DATCLV010000800.1:0-5103 GCA_036563745.1 Acidimicrobiales bacterium
CTCCAGCGGCATGACCCCCACCCGCGACGGCCCGTTCTCGTCCCACACGAACGGGAAGCCGGTCTCGAGCAGCTCGGGCTCCAGCGAGAACATCACCGGCGCCTGCCAGAAGATCACGTCCCGGTCGGTGATCGCGAAGTCGTGGATCATCGTGGCCGCGGGCAGGTCGACCGGCTCGCTGTGCACCAGGCGGCCGTCGGCGTCGGCCACGTGGTAGGTGAGGTACGGGTCGGCGAACCAGTAGCCGAAGAAGTGCATCCGGCCGGTGGCCGGGTCGATCTTCGGGTGGGCGGTCATCCAGGTGTCGAGCTTCCCGCCGAAGTCGTAGGGGCCGACCGTCGACAGGTCGGCGGCCGACAGCTCGTAGGGCCAGCCCACCTCGCCCATGCTGAGGAACTTCCCGGCGTGCCGGATCATCGCCACGTTCGACTGGTTCACGTCGAGGCCCGGGGCCGCGTAGTCGCTCAGCTCGCGCCCCTCCTTGTGGGGCGTCGTCTGGACGTAGCGGCTCCGGTACCACTTGGCCTGGCCGCGCTCGAGGCGCAGGCCGTGGACCATCCCGTCGCCCAGGAACCAGAAGGCCGACGTGCCGGTGGGCGGGTTCGACCCGACCCGGGCGTAGAGACCGGTGAGCTCGGGCGGCAGGCTGCCCTCGACCTCCAGCTCGGTGACGTCGGTCTCCTCGACCGGGGCGTAGTTGCCCTGCTCCCAGAACGGCACGTCGGGGTCGTAGGGCTTCACCGACGCCGCGGCCTGCGGGCGGTCGTCACCACCGCCGCCCCCGCCGCGGTCGGCGTCGCCGTCCCCGTCGTCGCCGCCGCACGCGGCCAGGGCACCGCCCAGGCCCAGCGCGACCCCGGAGGCGCCCAGCGCCCGCAAGAAGGCACGGCGCTCCAGCGCGACCTCGCGCCAGAGCGGATGTTGGATCGGTCGACGTCCGGCCACCCCTGTCCCCCCCAACTCTCGTCAGTCCCGTCGGCGGCCGGGTTCCCCCGCGGCCGTGTACTCCAGGGTACGTTCGCCGGATGCGCGTCGTCGGCGGCACGGCCCGGGGCCGGCGGTTGGTCGCCCCGCCCGGTGACGCCACCCGGCCCACCACCGACCGGGTCCGGGAGGCGGTCTTCAACGCGCTCGCGAGCCGGGGCCTGGTGGTCGACGCCCGGGTGCTCGACCTCTTCGCCGGCAGCGGCGCGCTCGGCGTCGAGGCCCTGTCGCGGGGCGCGGCGCACGTCACGTTCGTCGACGACGACCCGCGGGCCCGCCGGGCGGTCGCCAAGAACCTCGCGGCCACCGGGTTCGCCGACCGTGCCGCCGTGGTGGCCGACCGGGCCGAGCGCTTCCTCGCCCGCTACGACGGCCCCCCGTTCGACCTGGCCTTCTGTGACCCGCCCTACGCCTTCACGGCCTGGGACGAGCTGCTGTCGGTGCTGCCGGCGGCGTTCGTGGTGGTCGAGACCGCCGCCGGGCCCACCCTGCCGGCGCCGTGGGAGGTGGTCCGCTCGACCCGCTACGGCCGCTCGTGGGTGACGTTCGGCGCCAACACGAGCCTGGAGGGTGGTGGCGAGTAAGTTGCCCGCATGACGACGACGGTGCTCTACCCGGGCTCGTTCGACCCGATCCACAACGGCCACCTGGAGATCGTGGAGGTGGCGTCGCGTCTGTTCGACGACGTGGTGGTGGCGGCGGTGCGCAACCCCCAGAAGGGCAGCGCGCTCTTCGAGCTCGACGAGCGACGGGCGATGATCCAGGAGTCGACGTCGCACCTCCCCAACGTGCGGATCACGTCGTTCTCCAGCCTGGTGGTCGACCTCGCCAAGGAGGTGGGCGCCGACTTCATCATCAAGGGCCTGCGCGTGGTGTCCGACTTCGAGTCGGAGCTGATGCAGGCCCAGATGAACCTGCGGGTCTCGGGCGTGCACACGCTGTTCATCCCCACGGGGTCGTCGCACTCGTTCGTGGCGTCGAAGTTCATCCGGGAGATCGCCCGGTTCGGCGGCGACGTGGGGTCGATGGTGCCGCCACCCGTCCTCAAGCGCCTCAACGAGAAGTTCAAGGACTGACAGAGGACCCATGATCGACGACGTCGACCAGCACGCGGGCTACGAGGGGGGCTACGACGGGGGGTACGACACCCCCGAGGACGAGACGGAGGCCGAGCGCGACTTCCAGGAGCGCGTCGCCCGCCGGCGGCCGGGCGGCGACGTCGAGATGCTCCTGCGCGAGCTCCACGAGATGGTCGACCAGGCGCGGCCCTCGCCGCTGTCGACGGCGGTGAAGATCGACCGCGACGTCGTCCTCGACATCCTCGACCAGGCCATCGAGCGCCTCCCCGACGACCTGCGGGGCGCCCGCTGGCTGCTCAAGGAGCGCGAGGAGTTCCTCGACCGCACCCGCATGGAGGCCGACGAGATCCTCGAGGCCGCTCGCGCCCAGGCCGAGCGGATGGTGCAGCGCTCGGAGGTCCTGCGCGCCGCCGAGCAGAAGGCCCGCCGCATCGTCGAGCAGGCCCGCGCCGACGCCGCCCGCCTGGCCAGCGAGTGCGACGACTACTGCGACCAGCGCCTCGTCCAGCTGGAGGCGGTGCTGGAGCGCACGATGGCCGTCGTGGCCGCCGGGCGCGAGAAGCTCCGGCCGCGGACCGACATCGGTGGCCACCCCTTCGCCGACGGCGACGAGGAGGGCGACGACCGCGACGACGGCTACGAGGAGGACGAGGAGCCCGACACCGGGTTCTTCGACCAGGACCGCGAGTAGGGCCGCGGGCGGGCCACGAGGGGGGCCGCGGGCCCGCCGCTCCGGGGCCGGAACCCGGTCGGAGCGGCGCCGGCAGCCCAGTAGCGTCGGGCCATGGCCAAGGACCCGTTCGTCGTCGACCTGGCCGAGGTGCTGCGCCGTCCCGGGGCCCAGCACCCGCTCCACCTGGAGGGCCTGCTGCCCGGGGTCGAGCTGTCGACCGCGCGCGTCCCCGGCGACGGGGTCGTGACGCTCGACGCCACCGTCGAGGCCCAGGGGCACACCGTGATCGTGCAGGGCACCGCCCGGGCGGTCTGGGAGGGGGAGTGCCGGCGGTGCCTGGAGCACGCCGCCGGCGACCTGGAGCTCGACCTGCGGGAGGTGTTCGAGCCCCACCCGGTCGAGGGCGAGACCTTCCCGATCACCGACGAGCGCATCGACGTGGGCGCCGTCCTCCGGGAGCTGCTGGCCCTGGCGCTGCCGCTGGCGCCGCTGTGCTCGGACGACTGCCCGGGCCCCGACCCGGAGGCCCACCCGGTCACGACCGCCGACGAGGTCGAGGGCGCCGACGGCGTCGACGACGCGGCCGGCGGGGAGGAGCCCCCGGGCGACCCGCGGTGGGCCGCGCTGCGCGAGCTGCGCTTCGACGCCTGACGCCGGGGTCCGCTAGCCTGTCCCCTCCGTGCGCTCGGCCCCACCGCGGCCGGGCGCCCCTCCTCCCCGAGTCGCTCGCAGGAAGATCGAAGCTTCGCCATGGCCGTTCCCAAGAAGAAGACCTCCAAGGCCAAGAGCCGCAGCCGCCGTGCCAGCGCGTGGCGCCTCGACCAGCCGTCGCGGAGCATCTGCCCGCAGTGCAGCTCCGCCAAGCTGCCCCACGTCGTGTGCGGCAACTGCGGCTGGTACGGCGGGCGCCAGGCCATCGAGGTCGACTGACCCCGGGCCCGACCGCCACCACGATCCGAGGGGGAGCAGGGGATGACGTTGCCGATCGCGCTCGACGCCATGGGCGGCGACCACGCCCCCGGCGCCATCGTCGAGGGGGCCAAGCGGGCCGTCGCCGAGCTGGGGGTCGACATCACGCTGGTGGGCCGGCCGGACGATCTGGCCGGCCTCCGCGGCGACCTCGACGTGTTCCCGGCGTCCGAGGTGATCGCGATGGACGCCGACCCCGCGTCGAGCGTCCGGACCATGAAGGACTCGTCGCTGGTCCGCTCGGCCGAGCTGGTCCGCGACGGGAAGGCGTCGGCCATGGTCTCCGCCGGCAACACCGGCGCCACCATGGCCTCGGCGCTGCTGCGCATGGGCCGCATCAAGGGCGTGGCCCGGCCGGCGATCGCCACGCCGATCCCGGTGTTCGGCTCCACGCCCACGATCCTGCTCGACGCCGGCGCCAACGCCGAGTGCCAGCCGGCCTGGCTGGTCCAGTTCGCCCAGATGGGCGCGGTGTACGCACGTGAGCGGTGGGGGGTGACCGAGCCGCGGGTCGGGCTCCTGTCCATCGGTGAGGAGCCCACGAAGGGCACCCCGCTGGTGAAGGAGACCCACGAGCTGCTGGCCGCCCCGGACGCCCTGTCGGCCGCCGGTGCCCGCTTCATCGGCAACGTCGAGGGCCGCGACCTGATGACCCCCGACGTCGACGTGGTGGTCACCGACGGGTTCACCGGCAACGTCGCCCTCAAGACGCTGGAGGGCGGCATGAAGGCGATCGTCACCGCCGTGGTGGGAGCGCTCAGCGCCACCGAGGGCGCCGACAAGGCGCTCGACGGCCTGCTCCCGCTGTACGCCCAGGTCGACCCCGACCAGCACGGGGGCGCCATGCTCCTCGGGGTCAACGGGGTGTGCATCATCAGCCACGGGTCCTCGTCGGCCACGGCCATCGTCAACGCGGTGCGCGTCGCCCGCGACCTGGTGGGGGCCGGCATCGTCGACCGCCTCCGGGAGGTCGTCGGCACCGGCTGATGCCGCCGGGGAGGCCGCCCGGGCCTCGCCGGGGCACCCACTGGGAGCGGGTGCCGACCACGGGCTGCGGCCCACCATCCACCACCCGCAGCGTTCACAAGCGCACAATCTCGGCGACCGTTACAATCTTCCCGGTTCTGCCGACAACAGGAGAGAAGGAAGCGTGCCCGCCGAGACCCACGTCGAACGGGGTCCGCTCGATCGCCAGCAGGTGTTCGAGCTGATCCGCGATCGCCTGGCCGACATCCTCGAGGTCGAACCGTCGACCATCAACGAGGGAGACTCGTTCAGCGACGACCTCGAAGCCGACTCGCTCGCCCTGATCGAGCTGGCCGAGGCGCTGGAAGAGGAGCTGGGGGAGCGGACGGTCGGCTTCCGCATCGAGGACGAAGACCTCGAGGACATCAAGAC
>DATCLV010000804.1:0-3279 GCA_036563745.1 Acidimicrobiales bacterium
GCCCAGGCCCGCGCGATCCACACCATCGAAGGCGAGACCCTCCCCCAGGGACCGATCAAGCTCGGCGACACGGTCCTCGACGCCTTCCTCAACGCCTGACCACCGGAGCCGACGCGACCCGCGGCCCGCAGCTCCATCACCGACCTACGCCGAGGGCCGGGACGACGCCGACCGCCGGACAGGCCACCGAACTTGCCCCCGTAACGGGGAGCTGGCTCCCCGTTACGGGGGCAAGTTCGAGGTTCTGCACGGCTCGGAGCCGAAGCCGCCCCCGAACGGGGGAGCTCGCCAGCGCTCCGCCGAACTTGCAGGTCAGTCGGGGAAGGATTCGAGGAGGCGGAGGACCGTCCGGACGCCGAAGCCGGTGCCGCCCTTGCGGAGCTCGCCGTCGTTCTCGTTGGAGTCGGCCGGGCCGGCGATGTCGAGGTGGGCCCAGGGGATGCCGTCGCCGACGAACTCCTTCAGGAACAGACCGGCGACCAGGGCGCCGCCGTCACGGCCGCCGCCGACGTTCTTGAGGTCGGCGACCTCGGAGTCGAGCCGGGAGCGCAGGTGCTCGGGCAGGGGCAGCGGCCAGACCTGCTCGCCGGCGGCGTCGGCCGCGGCGCGCACCTTCTCGATCAGGCCGTCGTCGTTGCCCATGAGCCCGGCGATCCGATCACCCAGCGCCACCTTGCAGGCGCCGGTGAGCGTCGCCAGGTCGACGATCGCCGACGGCCGGGCGTCGCTGGCCATCACCAGGGCGTCGGCGAGGACGATCCGGCCCTCGGCGTCGGTGTTCAGCACCTCCACGGTCGTGCCGTTGCGGATGTGCAGGACGTCGCCGATGCGGGTGGCGTCGCCGCCGGGCATGTTGTCGGTCAGCGGGATGTAGCCGAGCACCTTCACCGGTGGCTTCACCGCGGCGAGGGCGCAGAACACCCCGAGGACGGCGGCGGCCCCCGCCATGTCGCCCTTCATGTCCTTCATGCCGTCGGTGCTCTTCAGCGACAGGCCACCCGAGTCGAACGTGATGCCCTTGCCGACCAGCGCCACCGTCGCCTTCGGCCGGGCCGGCGCCCACGACAGCTCGACGAACCGGGGCGGCTCGACCGACCCCCGGTTCACCCCGAGCAGTCCGCCCAGGCGGGCCCGCTTGATGGCCCGCTCGTCCCGCACCCGGACGGCGAAGCCGAGGTCGCGGCCCAGGTTCACCGCCCGCTCGGCGAACACCGACGGGGTGAGCGTGCCGCCCGGCTCGTTCACGAGGTCACGGGCCACGCAGACCGCGTCGGCCACCGCCTGACCGGTGGTGAGCGCCGTGGTGGTCGACCGGCCGCCGCTGTCCACGACGATCACCCGCTCCAGCGCCACCGGCTTGGGGTCGGACTTGTAGGCGGTGAACCGGTAGCTGGCGAGGACGACGCCCTCGGCCAGCGCCCGGGCGGCGTCGGCGACGTCGACCGTGTCGGGGAGGTCGGCGAGCAGCGTGGTCGCCACCCGCTTCCGCGACGAGGACGCGGTGGCCAGCGCCGCGCCCGCACGCCGGTACGTGGCGGCGGTGACGTCGTCCCGGCGGCCGAGGCCCACGGCCACCACGACCCGGCCGTCGCCGTCGGGCGACAGCGACCGCACCACCGTGGTCTCGCCGAGGGACCCGTTGAAGCCCTGGGCGGAGAGGAAGTCGGCGTCGAGCGGCTCCGGCACCGATCCTTCCGCCATCCGGTCGGCGAAGACACCCACCACGAGGGCGTCGACGGCATCGGGCACGGCTCGGGAGGTCTGGAATCGCAACGGCACCCGAGCAGGGTAGACGGGCCGTTAACTTCCGTTGGATGACGCGCCTCTACACCGGCAAGGGCGACGACGGCACCACCGGCCTGCTGTTCGGTGGCCGGGTGCCGAAGGATGCCGCACAGCCCCGGGCCTGCGGGGCCGTCGACGAGGCACAGGCCACGATCGGCGCCTGCCGGCCCCTGTGCGAGCCCGGCGGCGAGCTCGACGACCAGCTCGTCCACGTGTGCCGCGACCTCTGGGTGCTGATGGCCGAGCTGGCGACGCTGCCGGAGAACCGCGAGAAGCTCACCGACGGCCAGAGCCGGGTCACCGCCGAGATGGTGCAGCACCTGGAGCAGCTCACCGACGAGGTCGGCGCCAGGTTCGAGCCGCCGAAGGAGTTCGTCGTGCCGGGGCAGACGGCGCTCGCCGCCCAGCTCGACATCGCCCGCACCGTCGTCCGCCGCGCCGAGCGCGAGTCGGTCGCTGCCGCGGCGCCCGGCTCCCACGTCCTCCCCTACCTCAACCGCCTCTCGTCGCTCCTGTGGGCCCAGGCCCGCTGGGTCGAGGGCGAGCACCTCCTCAGCCGCGACGTCACCTGACCGCCGGCGAAGCCGGAACGAACCTGCCCCGAAGCGGGGGCGGGCTCCCCGTCCCGGGGCAGGTACAGGGGACTTGTGTTGGGCTGGGGTCAGTAGCCCGCGGTGGGGTCGACCGGGCCCTCGAGGGGCTCGCCGCGGGCGTAGTGGCGGACGTTGGCGGCGACCCGGGCCGACAGGAGCGGCACGGCCATCTCCGGCGTGTTGGCGGTGTGCGGCGTGATGATCACCTCGGGGCGCGACCAGAGCGGGTGGTCGTCGGGCAGGGGCTCCGGATCGGTGACGTCCAGGCCCGCCCCGGCCAGTGGGCCCTCGTCGAGCGCCGGGATGAGGTCGCCGGTCACGACATGACCGCCCCGGGCCACGTTGACCAGCACGCCGCCCGGCGCCAACAGGTCGAGCCGCCGCCGGTCGATCAGACCGACGCTCTCGGCGGTCAACGGCAGGGCGAGGACGAGGACGTCGGCCCCGGTGATCGCCTCGTCGAGCTCGTCGGTGCCGACGACCCGCTGGGCTCCGGCCATCGGGCGCGGCGTCGACCGCACCACCGTGACGTCGCAGCCGAACGGGCCGAGGAGGCGCAGCAGCGACTCGGCGATGCCGCCCCCGCCCACGATCGTGACCCGCTGCCCGAGCAGGTACTCGGCCCGCCCCCTCGTCCACCGACCGGCCCGGGCGTACTCGCCCAGGTGACGGCGGCAGGCCAGCGCCAACGCCAGGGCGTGCTCGGCGACCGGCTCGGCGTAGACGCCCTTGGCGCACGACCAGGTGAGGTCCGCGTGCGAGCGCACCACGTCGACGTACGGCTCGATCCCCGCCCACGGCAGCTGCACCCAGCGGATCCCGGCGTGCTCGTCGAGCACCTTGGCCAGACCGCCCGGATCGTCGGCATCGGCCCACACCAGCGCCTCGGCCTCGGCCAGGT
>DATCLV010000805.1:0-2568 GCA_036563745.1 Acidimicrobiales bacterium
GTGTAGCCGGTGCCGGCCACCACCCAGTCGGCGCCGTCGACGGTGAGCGCCGCGACCCGGAACCGGCCGACCTCGGCCGCGGCGGGGTACACGGTCGCCAGGCGGGCCCGGGCGTCGGGGCCCTGGACGGCGATGACCGCCCGGGTCGGGGTCACGTCCTCGCCGCCGATCGCCTCCCGCACCCGGCTGGTGTTGGAGGCGTTGGGCATCACGTCGAAGCGCTCCTCGGCCACCCACCAGACGATGATGTCGTCGAGCACCGAGGCGTCGGCCTCGTCGAGCAGGTGCGTGTACTGGGCGCGGCCCGGCGAGATCTTGCGCAGGTCGTTGGTGAGCGCCGCCTGCAGGCGGTCGAGGGCGTCGGGGCCCTCGATGCGCACGGTGCCCAGGTGGCTGACGTCGAAGGCGACCGCGCCGGTGCGGCAGGCGCGGTGCTCGGCCAGCGTCCCCGAGGGGTACTGCAGCGGCATGTCCCACCCCCCGAAGGGGACCATCTTGGCCCCGAGGGCGCGGTGGGCGGCGTCGAGCGGCGAGCGGTGCAGCGTCACCCGGGAGGTTCTAGCCGGTTCTAACCGGTGGCTACCCGCCGGGTCGGCTTCGCCGGCTGCTGCTCGGGAAAGAGCTCGATGATCGCGTCATCGACCTCCTCCTTCACGTCGCCGAGGTCGAGGAGGTTGAGCACGCCCTGGCCCTTGGTCTTGCTGAGGACGTCGATCAGCTCGTCGTTCTCGCGGACCAGGACCGCCGAGCTGCCGGAGAGCACGAGCTTGGCCGAGGTGAGGTCGTCGCCCAGCTGGTCGCGGACGTAGGCGAACGCCTGGCGGATGTTCTCCAGCTTGGTGCCGCTGTCGAGGAGGGTCTTGATGAGCTTGAGCTCGATGAGGTCGCGGTAGCTGTAGCGGCGGCGGCTGCCGGACCCGTTGGCGTCGGCGAGGCTGGGCCGGATGAGGTTGGTCCGGGCCCAGTAGTCGAGCTGGCGGTACGAGATGCCCACGATCTCGGCCGCCCGCTTGCCGCTGAAGCTCTCCACCGACGTCCCCGTGCTCTCGCTCACATCGACGCTCCCTGCCGGACACTTCTTCGTGACACGGGCGGAATTACGCCGATGTCACGTGACGAGGCTACGTCGCTCCGCTACGAAGGTCAACGTAAGGGGACGGGAACGCGGCGCGGCCGCCCGGCCGCCCACGGCGCGGCCGCCCGGGTTACTGCGCGAAGTCCTCGGGGTTCACGTGGTCGATGAAGGTGCGGAACTCCTCGACCATCTGCTCCGCCTCTTCGGAGTCGGGCTGCTCGGTGCGGCCCGCCTCGTCGAGCACCTCCTCCTCCGCGTAGATCGGGGACCCGATGCGGATGGCGAGGGCGATCGCGTCGGACGGGCGGCTGGAGACCGCCCGGACCTGACCGTCGGCCCGCAGGAGGATGTCGGCGTAGAACGTGCCCTCCCGCAGCTCGGTCACCACGATCCGCTCCACCTGGGCCCCCAGCTCGTCGAGCAGCGACCGCATGAGGTCGTGCGTCATCGGGCGGGGGGTCTCGATCCGCTGCATCGCCAGGGCGATCGCCTGGGCCTCCGGGGTGCCGATGAAGATCGGCAGCAACCGTCGCCGCCCCGAGCGCTCGCGGAGGATCACCACCGGCGTGCGAGCCGGTAGCTCTGGCGCCTCGACGCTCACCAGTTCCATCTCGACGGCCATCGGTTGTCACCCTACTCGCCGAGGTCTGCTTTTCGTCCGACATCCGCCCGGCGGAAAACGACGGTCGCGTGAAAGATCAGTGACCTTCGAGGTGGTCCCGCAGCTCACGGCGCAGGAGCACCCCCCGCATGACCTCGCCGAGGCGGATCAGCTCGGTCACCGTGCGGGCGGCGCGGGTCCGCGCCTCGGGGTTCCGCTGCTTCAGCAGCGGCGTGACGATCTGCTCGAACAGGCCGGCCTCGCGGTCGACCGACACCTTGTAGGACCGCATGTGGCGGGCCTCGATGCCGTGCTGCAGGAACCCGGCGGCGGTGCGGGCGACGATCAGCGCGTCGCCGTCGTAGACGCTCGCCTTGTTGGTGTCGTTGGGGGCGATGAGCCCGAAGCGCTCGAGGTCGCGGATGTCGCGGAGGGTCAGCCCGCTGGCCTCGGCCAGCTCCTCCAGCGACAGGGCCACGGCGTCGGGCCCGGCGTCGAAGCCGACGCCGGCGAAGGGGCGGTCGACGGGGCCGGTGCCGTCGCGGGCGGGCAGGTCGTCGCGGGGCACGGGGCCGGCCACGGGCCGCTCCCCCGCGGACGGGCGACGGGCCGGGCCGCTGCCACCGCGGCCACCGGTGCCGGACGAGCCCCGCCCGGCGGCGGGACGGCCGCTGCTGCGGCCCTGGGCGCCCGGAGCGGCGCCGGCGGGACGACGGGCGGGACCACCGCCCCGACCGCCCTCCGCGGGCGTCTGGCGGCCCGTGACGGGCCGTGACGAGCCGGCGCCGGCCCCACCGCCGGGTGCGCCGGCGGGGCGGGTGCGGCGGGGGCCGCTCGGGGCGTCGGCCGGCCGGGTGGGACGGGCGGCGGGGGCGCCGCTGCGGGCCTGGGG
>DATCLV010000807.1:0-7677 GCA_036563745.1 Acidimicrobiales bacterium
CCCCAGGCCAGCGCCCTCCTGGAGGAGGCGCTCGACCGGCTGCCGGTGGCCGACGGGCGGTACCGGGCGCTGGCCCTGGCCCGCTACGCCCAGGTCCAGAACCTCACGGCCCCGTACGCGCAGCGCCGGGCGATGTCGGACGAGGCCGTCGAGATGGCCCGCCGCATCGACAACCCGGTGGTGCTGGCCCAGGTGCTGCTGGCCCGCTGCCTCACGCTCGACGGCCCCGACGACACCCACGAGCACCTCGCCATCGGCGCCGAGGTCACCAGCCTCGGCGAGCAGACCGCCGACCCCGAGCTGGTCCTCCAGGGCGCCCGGGCCCGGATCCCCGCCCTGTTCGTCCTGGGCCGCCACGACGAGGCCGGCGAGCTGGCCGAGACGTTCGACCGGCTCGCCCACCAGGTGCGCCACCCCGACCACCTGCGGCTGGCCCGCATGTGGGACATCCTGCGCACCAGCCTGGAGGGCCGCTTCGACGAGGCCGAGGCGATGGCCCAGCAGCAGCTCGACGACCTGCTGCGGGCGGGCCACATCCAGGGCGTCGGCATCCACTTCACCCAGACGTTCGCCGGCCGCTGGCTCCACGGCGAGCTCGACCGCGGTCGGTCGGCCCTGGAGGCGATGCAGCAGGTGTTCCCCAGCAACATCCGCTTCTGGGCGGTGTCGCTGTGGGTCGACATGGTGTCGGGCCGGTGGGAGCACGCGCTGGCCGAGCTGGCCGCCCACGACCCGGCCCAGGTCGCCGAGCTCCCCCACGACTACTTCTGGTGGCCGACGATGCTGGCGTGGACCGTGGTGTCGACCCACCGGGCGGCGTGCGGCGACGCCAACGTCGAGTGGGCCGCCCAGCTCTACGAGGCGATGGCGCCCTACACGGGCCGCAACTGCACGATGGGCTACGCCGCCTACGGCGGGGCCGTCGACCACCACCTGGGCACGCTGGCCGCGGTGCTCGACCGGCCCGACGAGGCGGTCGAGCTGCTGGAGTCGGGCCTGACCCGCCACGAGGAGCTCGACGCCGTGGGGTTCGCCGCGCTGTCGACCCGCTGGCTGGCGTTCGCGCTGGCCCGGCGCGACCGGCCCGGCGACCGCGACCGGGCGGCCGAGCTGCTGGCCGAGAGCCGCAAGGTCGAGCAGGAGCTGGGCCTCCACGGCCTGCCGCCCCCGGTCGACCTGGGCGACGGCTGAGCGGGCGCCGACGGGTCAGGCGTTGAAGCGCTGGAGGTGCCCGGTGATCACCGGGTAGACGTCGCGGGCGGCGTTGCGGCCGATCAGCGCGTCGAGGTGCGCGTAGTCCTGGAGGACCACCCGCTCGTACAGCGACGGGTCGTTGGCCTGCTGGAGCCAGCGCAGGGTCCGCAGGCTGCCCTCCGGGTGGAAGATCCGGTTGTGGCGCCCCTGGATGATGAGGATGGGGAGCCGCAGCCGCTCCGGGTGGGCCCGGTAGACGTCGGCGCCGGCGGCGTCGAAGACGCCCCGTCGCCTGGTGATGTCGGCGAAGTGCTGGAAGGCCTCGACGTTGCCGACGCCGAACAGCTCGGGCAGCAGCTCGTGGGTGGCGTCGTCGAGCTGCTCGTGGCGGTGGGTGCAGCCGTAGATGGCGTTCACCCAGCGGCACACGGCCTGCCCGCAGCGCTCGTCGGTGGGCATCGGCACGGCCCGCAGCGCCAGGTCGAGCGCGGTGTTGCCGACCGTGCGGCCCCGCAGCGGCCCGATCTTCGACAGGCCGATGCCGGCGGCCAGGCGGGGGATGCCGAGCGCCGCCTTCGTCTGGTTGAGCAGCGAGGTCGCCATGTGCAGGGTGAACTGCATGCACACGGCCGACCGGACGCCGTCGAGCCCGGCCGCCAGCGCCATCATCAGCGTGGCCGAGCCGACGCAGTGGCCCACCGCCTGCACGCTGCCCGCCCCGGTGACCCGCAGCACCTCGGCCACGGCGGTCGGCCAGTCCTCGGTGGCGATGTCGTCGAGGTTGAACGACGTGTGGGCCGAGGGCAGGTCGATGCCCGACCGGTAGTCGAACAGCCAGACGTCGTAGCCCTTCGACACCAGGTCCTCGGTGAGGTTGGTGTGGGTGGTGCCGAGCAGGAACGACGTCGACGACATGCCGAAACCCGGCGCCAGCAGCACCGGGCCGCGCCGGCCGCCCTCGAAGCGGGTGAGGCGCAGCCAGGCGTCGTCGCCCAGGTCGTTGCCCTCGTGCCAGCGGCCGGCCCCGTCGCACCAGCGGGGCTCGGGCTGGGGCAGGCGCAGCTTGCGGCTCCCGTCGCCGGTGAGCGACACCGGGTTGGGCTTCACGGCCGGGAAGTCGGCGACGTCGTCGAGCGGTCCGCCGTACACCCGCAGCAGCGAACGGAGGAACGTGGCGTCGAAGCGGGCCAGCCAGCGCAGCCGCTCGCGCCGGCTCGCCACCCCGCCGACCCGCATGGTGCTGAGCTGGCGGGCGAAGTCGCCGGGGCCGAGGTGCAGCACGCCCGCCGCCACGAGCCCGCCGGCGGGGCCGTCGTCGTCGGTGACCGTGACGTACAGCGTGGTGGTGTCGCCCCAGGCGTCGAGGCCGGCCCGGTCGTGGAGGACCTTGATGCCGGTGAGGCGGAACCGGCGGCCGTCCTCGGCCACCAGCCGCATCGAGTAGCGCATCAGCCAGCTGTCGACGTGCGCCCGGTCCTCGGCGATGAGCTGGAAGCGGCCGTCGACCACTCGCAGGCGGGTCGGCGACAGCAACGGCGCCACCACGGTGCCGGCCAGGGTGCCCGGCCGGGACGGGTCGTCGATGAGCGCGGGGAGGTCGTCGATGCCGACGCTGAGCACCAGCTCGACGGTCGTGCCCGCCGCCCGGCCCCGCTCCGCCGCGGTGAGCACCAGGGCGACCAGCTCCTCCCGGTCGCGCGGGGAGGCCACCTGACCGATCGGGGCCAGGTGGCCGCGCAGCCGCTCGGTGAAGCGCAGGCTGGGCACGAACGGGTCCGGAGGGAGGGGTGCCGGACGCCGGGGTGCCAGGAACGGCGCCAGGTCGTCGATCCACGACCGGTCGGGGGGCCGGGCCGTGTGGTCGACGTCGGGTGGCGCCGCCGGCCCGCGCTCGGGTTCGGGCGTGGACGAGGGGGCACCGGGCTCGTCGAGCGCAGCGGGCTCGGATGGCGCGGGCGCACCGCCGACCTCGACCCTCGGCGCCGCCTCGGGGCCGGGCCGCACCGCCGCTGCCGCCGCGGCCTCCTTCGCCGTGGTCAGGTCGTCCGCCAGGAGGTCGGCGGCGCGCTCGGCCAGAGCCGAGATCGTGAGCAGGGGGTTCACCGCCAGGGGCCGGGGCACGATCGAGCCGTCGACCACCGAGAGGCCCTCGTGGACGTCGCCGGGGGCGCCGGCGCCGTCGAACACGCGGCCCCGGTGGTCGACCACGCCGGTGGTGGCGTCGTCGCCCATGGGGCACCCGCCCAGCGGGTGCACGGTGATCAGCGAGTCGTGGAACGCCGGGGAGTCGAACGGGTTCCGCACCAGGCGGGCGCCCAGCGCCGCGCTGGCCCGCTCCAGCACGTCGTCGCCGCGGTCGAAGACCGGCTCGTCGCTGGCCGCCGGCCACTCGACCTCGACGCTGTCGCCGCCCGAGAACGTGAGGCGGCCCTCGCCCCGGTCGTCGCCCATCACCAGGTAGGTGAGCGTCCGCTGCAGGGCGTCGGGCGCCGAGCGCAGCCGCCGCAGCACCCGGGCGAGGAACGTGAACGGCCTGCCCGCCCCGCCCGTCTCGGCGGCGAAGGCGAACGCGGCGGGCAGCACCGATCGCAGTGCACCCGGGACCACGCCCTCCTCGACGAGCAGCTCACCGCCGGCGCCGTCGGGGATGCGCACCATGCCCGTGATGCAAGGACCGACCTCGGCACCGGACGCAGGGGGACGGCGTCCGAGACCGAGGCCGCGCACGGGGGCGTCGGCGTCGTAGGCGAACGCCAGGGCGTCGCCGTTGCCGCTGAAGCCGTGGCCCAGCCGGGGGGAGAGGGCCAGGCCCTCCGCGCGAGAGCGGAAGAGGATCTCCGTGGAGCCGAGGGCGCCCGCCGCGAGCACCACTGCGTCGGCCCGCACGAACAGCGAGGGGGCGTCGGAGAACCGGCGCCGCCGGTCGGCCAGCGAGTCGAAGGCGACGGTCCACCGACCCCGACCCCGGTCGCCCGGCGGGGTCGGCAGGACCGTGCGCACTTCCGCCTCGGTGAAGATCTGGGCCCCGTGCAGCACCGCGTGGGGCAGGTAGTTGACGGCCACCGTGTTCTTGGCGCCGTAGTTGCAACCGGTGACGCAGTCGCCGCAGAGCTGGCAGGCCTGGGCCTGGGCGCCGGCCGGGCGCGCCACGGCGTCGCTGTCGGGGGTGCCCGGGCCCCGCCGCCCGAACTGCACCGCCACCGGTGCCGGCTCCACGCGCCCGCCGAGCGCGGCCGCCACCTTGCCGAGCGCCTCGTACTTGGGCAGGCCGGGCCAGTCGTCGGGATAGGCCGACACGCCCAGCATCTGCTCGGCGCGCGCCAGGTAGGGCTCGAGGACCTGCGCGCCGTCGCCCCGCAGCTCCACCGGCCAGCGGGGGTCGTCGAACACCCAGGCCGGGGGGCGCAGGGCCACGCCCGCGTTGATCAGCGAGGTGCCGCCGAGGCCGCAGCCCACGAGCACGCTCAGGTCGTGGCCGGAGTAGAGGTCGAACAGCCCGGTGCGCGCCCCGCGGCGCTTGCCCCGCCGGTGCAGCTGCACCTGGCGGACCGCCTCTCGCAGCGTCCGGGGGAAGTCGCCGGGGTGGAGCTCGCGGCCCCGTTCCAGCACGCACACCGAGTGGCCGGCCGCCGCCAGCCGGGCCGCCACGATCGCGCCGCCGTAGCCGGAGCCCACGACGACCACGTCGTAGTGCTCCTGCATGCGGTCGAGGGTCGACGAGAGCCGGGGCATCGGGGCCGCAGGGTGGCGGTCGGCCACCGGGCGGTCAAGCGGTGTCCCGTGGCCACCACCCGCCGTGCGCTGCCGCATCGTGTCGCTCACCCGGCCCTCTCCCGGTCATCGACGCCCAACTCGACCCCTGACACGTAGGCGGGCCGGCCCCGCCGCAGGCCGGCCCCCTACCACGGCACCTGGAGCTGGTCCCCGCTCCGCCACGAACGTGACCACCGCTGTGCTCCAGGACGTTTCCGCTGGGGAGCACCTTGCAACACCCCGCGCAAAGAACGCGCAACGCCGGGCGCCCGGTGCGTGCGGTCGGGCGTGCGGCGAATCGGGCGACGGGCGCGGGCGTTTGCGGCGCCCCCGGGAGCGGACGGCTTTGCCCGCCGTCGCGCCCGTGGTGCCACACTGGGCGCGCCGGTCCATCGCTCCGGGGAGGCACGTGGCGCTCGAGATCACGCTGGCAGGGGACGTGACGATCCGTCGCACGGGCGAGGCGCCCCGCCGGCTCGGCAGCGCCCAGGCCCGGGTGGCGTTCGCCCTGCTCACGCTGGAGCGCGACCGGGGCGTGACCCGCGACGAGCTGGCCGACGCCGTGTGGCCCGAGCAGCTGCCCCCGACGTGGGAGTCGGCGCTGCGCACGGTGGTGAGCAAGGTCCGCGCGTTCGTCGCCGCCGACGCGGTGGGTGGCGGCTCGGGGCGCGGCGACGGCGGGCCGATCGTCGCCCACGGCGGCCGCTACCAGCTGCACCTGCCCGACGACACCGTCGTCGACGTCGAGCAGGCCGACGCCGAGGTGGCCGCGGCGACCGCGGCGCTGGCCGCCGGCGACGTCGCCACCGCCCGCGAGCAGGCCCGGTCCGCCGTCGAGCGGCTGCGGCCGCCGTTCCTCCCCGACCACGACGGCGAGTGGGTGTCGACCCGGCGCGAGCAGCGCGCCGCCCAGCTGGTCACGGCCCTGGAGCTGCTGGCCCACGCCGAGTCGCAGGCGGGCGACCACGCCGCCGCCCTGGCCGCCGCCACCGACGCCGTCGCCGAGGCGCCGCTGCGGGAGAGCGCCCACCGCTGCCGGATGGCGGTCCACGCCGCCGCCGGCAACCGGGCCGAGGCGCTGCGCGCCTACCAGCGCCTGCGCACCATGCTGATCGAGGAGCTCGGCGTCGACCCGTCGCAGGAGACCGAGGCCGCCTACCTGGCGCTGCTCGGCGGGGAGCCGCTCACGCCCCCGCCGGCCGGGCCGCCGGGCGCGGCTGCCGCCGGGTGGGCCTCCCCCGGGCTGCCCGGCGCACCGGGGAGCGTGCTGCCCGCCGGGGCGCCGCCGCCGTTCGTGGGCCGGGAGGCCGAGCTCGGCGCGATCCGGGCCGCCTGGGAGGCGGCGCTCGGGGGCAGCCCGCGGCTGGTGCTGCTCACCGGCGACGACGGGATCGGCAAGACCCGGCTGGCCGGCGAGGCCGCCCGCCGCATCGGCGGCGAGGGTGCCCTGGTGCTGCTGGGCCGGTGCGACCCGTCCCACGGGGTGCCCTACCAGCCGCTGGTCGAGCTGCTCGACGGGTTCCTCTACGCGCTCCCCCGCGACTGGATGCTGGAGTTCCGGCCCAAGGTGCGGGAGGCGCTGGCCGCCGTCTTCCCGGCGGTCGCCGAGGCCGAGGGGGCGGGCGACGACGGCGGCGCGTCGGGGCCGGGACCGCCGGGCTCGCCCTCGGCGCGG
Organism: Acidimicrobiales bacterium; assembly: GCA_036563745.1. Classification (GTDB taxonomy): domain Bacteria; phylum Actinomycetota; class Acidimicrobiia; order Acidimicrobiales; family VFJN01; genus DASXTK01. The sequence continues at coordinate 6,623 of DATCLV010000807.1, forward strand.
CCGCCCGGGGCCGTGGCCGACCGGGCCGAGCTGTTCGACGCCGTGACCCGGATCCTGGTCGACGCCGCCGGCGACCGCCCGGTGCTGATCGTGCTCGACGACGCCGCCGGCGCCGACGCCGACTCGCTGGCGCTGCTGCGCCACCTGCTCCGCCACGTGGGCCCCGCCCCGCTGCTGGTGCTGGCCACGGCCCGGTCGCGGCTCCCCCACGGGAACCTGTTCGCCGACACCGCCCGGGTGCTGGAGCGCGACGGGCTGCTCCAGCGGCTGCCGCTCGGCGGGCTGGGCGAGGCCGACGTCCGCCGCCTGCTCGACGAGCTGCGCCCCGACGACACCGCCGAGGCCCGGGCCCGCCTCGCCCGGACCCTGGTCGCCGACACGTCGGGCAACCCGCTGATGCTGGTCGAGCTGCTGCGCGGGCTCGACGTCCGCCCGTCCCCCGCTACGCCCGCCGACGCCACCCGGGGCACCGGCGGCGCCCACGCCGCCCCGCCGGCGGTGCCGCCGGGGGTGCAGGAGCTGGTGGAGCGCAAGCTCGACGAGCTCGGCCCGACCGCCCACGACCTGCTCCGGGCCGCCGCGGTGGCGGCACGGCCGGGCGCCGGCGCCGGCGGTGGGCCCGACTTCGAGCTCGACCTCGTCGAGCACGCCCTCGGCCTCGACCACCTCGCCGTGCTCGACGCCCTCGACGAGGCCCTGGTCGCCGGGCTCGTCAGCGAGGCCGGCACCGGCTACCGGTTCACGCAGGAGGTGACCCGCCGCACGCTCTACGAGCGCCTCAGCGAGCCCCGCCGGCGGCACCTCCACGGGCGCCTGGCCGACGCCGTCGAGGCGCGGCGCGCCGACCGGCTCGACGCCCACACGGTGGTCCTCGCCGAGCACCGCCGGGCGGCGGCGGGCCCCGGCGGCGACCGGCGGGCGGTGGCGTGGCTGCTGGCGGCCGCCGCCCAGGCCCGGGCCGACCGGATGCCCGCCGACGTGGTCCGGTGGTGCGAGGCGGCGCTCGACGTGGTGCCCGACGACGACCCGGGCCTGCGGGCCGAGGTGCTGGTCGA
>DATCLV010000813.1:0-9101 GCA_036563745.1 Acidimicrobiales bacterium
CGAGGGGGACGCGCCGGGCCCCGGCCGGCGCCGCGCCCGCCGCTCGGGCTGGTCGCCACTGCCGTCGCTGCCGTCGCTGCCGTCGCTGCCGTCGCTGCCGCCACAGCTGCCCGCCCACCCGCGATCCCGACGCCGCCACCCGCGGGTCCGCCAGGCCCTCACGCTGGTCGTCGCCGCCGGTCTCGCCGCCGCCGCCTGCGTCGAGCTGCGCCGCGCCTTCCCCGACCGGCTCGACGTCCGCACCGACGTCATGGGCCACCCGACCTTCGCCGACTTCAACATCCGGGTCTACTTCGTCAACTACCTGCTGGTGGCGGTCGTCTTCCCGGTGCTGGCGACGGCGGCGTACGCGGTGATCACGGCCCTCGTGACCCGCCGCGCCGCAAGGGCGCCGCTGCTCCCGGCCACCACCGCCGAGCCCCCGGCCCGCGCCCCGCTGGGCCCGAAGCTCGCGCTGGCGGCGGCCGCCGGCCGGGCCACGCTGGTGGGGACGGTGCTCGGCGCCGGCGTCGCGATCGCCGCCCCGGCGGACGCCGCCGACGTGGGGCCCACCGTCGCCGGGGTCGCCGCCGGCTACGTCGCCTCCCTCCTGCTGGTGGCGCTGGTCGCCTGGCTGTTCGCCCACCCGACCCGGGCGACCTACGCGGCTGCCGTGTCGGGCGTCGACGCCCTCGTCGCCCCGGTGACGCTGCTGGTGCTGGTGGCGGTGTCGGAGGCCACGAAGGTGCGGGTGGTCGCCTCCGGCGAGGTGACCCACCACCCCTGGCTGCCGCTGCCCGTCGCCCTGGCCGCGGCGGCCGCCGGGGTGGGCCTCGTCGCCCACCGCCTGCGCCGCACGGCGCCCCCGGACTGGCCGGCGCTCGACCGGTCGGCGGTGGGCCTGGTGGTGGTGCCGGTCGGCCTGTGGCTGCTGACCTCGGGGTTCCAGGTGGGCTCGGCCGGCATCGACGTGTACCACGAGGGCGAGGTGCTGGCCGCGACCCGCCGGATCGTCGAGGGGGCGTTCCCCTGGCGGGACGTGATCTTCATCCACGGCCTCATCGGCGACGTGCTTCCCGGACTCCTGGCCCGGGCGATGCTCGACGACAGCCGCTGGGCGGTCCTGGCGGTGGGCGGCGCCTTCGTCCGTCCGCTGTTCTGGGTGGGCCAGTGGTACCTGTGCCGCGCGCTGCTCGGCCGGAACTGGCTGCTGCTGGCGGCCAGCCAGGCGCTGGTGCTGCTGGGGGCGTTGCAGTTCGTGCACCCCCGGATGCTGCTGGCGCCCTACCTGCTGCTGGCGTTGGGCGGCCTGCTGCGCCGGGCGACGTGGCCGCGGGCGGCCGCGGTGGCGACCCTGGCGGTGGTCCAGTTCGTCGTCGCCCCCGACGCCACCTGGTTCTCGCTCTCGGCGCTGGCGGTGGTCGTGCTGTTCGACCTCGCCCACCGGCGCCCGGGTGCGGGCCGGCGCGGGTGGCTGGCCGGGTTCGGGCGCACCCTCCGCACCGCCGTGGTGGCGGCGGGCGTGACGGCGCTGTTCGTCGCCTGGCTGGCCGCCAACCGCTCGGTGGGGGCGTTCGCCCACTACTACCGGACCTTCGTCGACGGCCACGAGCTGTCGGGCGGCCGGCCGATCGCCAGCACCGGCGGCGAGTTCGACTTCTGGGTGGTCGCCCCGGTCGTGCTGGTCGTCGTCACCTGGTGGTTCGTGGCCGCACGGGTCGGGGCGCGGCGATGGCTGACCGTGCCCGACTGGGTGGCGCTCGCTGCCGTGCTGGGCGTGCTGGCCTACTACGCCAAGTTCCTCAGCCGCGCCGACGTGGGCCACCTCGGCCAGGTGGCCGCCACGGCGGCGGCACCGCTGCTGTACGCCGGGTACCGCCTGGTCGAGGCGGTCGAGGCGCCGCTGCGGCGGCGCTGGGCGTGGGCCGCGCCGCTGTCGTTGGCGGCGCTGGCGGCGGCGGTCGTGCTGCCCGACCACCCGATCCGTCGCACCATCGAGGGCCTGCCCACCCGGTGGACCGACACCGCCGTCCGGTCGTCGCCGGTCGTCGCCGTCGGCTACCAGGACGTGGGTCCCACCGAGCGCCCCGCCCGGGTGGAGGACCCCCGGGTGCTGCACGACCTCGACGTCGTCCTCGACGCGCACCTCGGGCCCGACGGCCGTGTGTTCGACTTCACCAACAGCCCGGCCCTGTTCGGCTTCCTGCTCGACCACCGCAACGCCACCCGCTACTTCCACGTGAGCCTGGCGAAGCCGGCGGCCGTGCAGCGCGACCTGATCGCCGAGGTGGAGCGGGAGCGGCCCGAGGTGGTGGTGCTGACCAGCACGGCGTTCGGCATGCCGTCGTGGGACGGGGTGCCCAACGCGGTTCGCCACCCGCTGGTGGCCGCGTACGTCCTCGACCGCTACGTGCCCGCCCTCACCGTGCACGGCTTCACGCTGTACCGCCGGGCGGACGTGCCGGAGGTGCCGGTCGGCGAGCTGGCGCCCCGGCTCACCGAGCCGCCGCGCACCGACGACCTGCGGTTCCGCACCCAGGACTGCGATTGGGGCTACGCGCCCGCGTTCCTGTCGCTCGCGCCGGACCGGGGCGCGGCGCGCGCCGACGTGCCGTTCACGGTGGTCGACCCGTCGGTGGCGGTCGAGGGCTGGGCGGTCGACGCCGCGACCCTGGCGCCGGTGCGCGAGCTGCTGGCGGTGGTCGACAGCCGGGTGGTGGCCCGGATCCCGGTGGGCGTCGACCGGCCCGACGCCGCCGCGCTGCTGCGGAGCGCCGCCGCGGGGCGGTCCGGGTTCGCCGGTACGTTCCCCCGCCCCGCCGGGGTGCCGGCGGGCCGGGCGGCCGGCGAGCGGGTGCGGATCTACGGCCTGACCGCCGGGGGCGTGGCCGCCGAGCTGCACCGCGAGGACGGCCGGGAGCGGTCGGGCGCGCACGCTCTGATCGACGGCGCCCACCACATCCCCGTGGACCACGCGGCGGTGGTCGGCAGCCTCGAGCGCGTCGAGGGGCTGCACGCCACCTACGCCCTCGACCTGCCCGCCGACGCCGCCGCCCACGACTGGCTGGAGCTGACGATGGCGGCACCGCTGGTCGACGACCGGCTCGTCCTGACCGACCCCACCGGCGGCGCCGGCCACGCGGTCGCGCTGCGGACCCGGGCCGGTGGCGACGGGCGGACGGTCCGGGTCATGGTGGGCGCCTGCCCGCAGTGGCCGGGCTACGACCCCGGCGAGCCGCTGCTGCTGCGCTCGCGGGAGGGGGTCAGCGTCGAGCGGGTGCGCCTGGTGCGCTGAGCCCGGGGACGCGGAGCGCAGTCCGGCGCCCGCGGCTCCAGGCGTCGCTCCGGCGCCGGCCGCCGCCGCTCCCACCGCCGAGGATCCACGTGACCGCGGCCGGGAGATCGGGGACCTCGGCGTCGCTGCCGGCGGGGCGGGGCTCGTCGTAGCCGCGGTCGACGAACACCGTCCGGCACCCGGCCCGGCGCCCGGCCTCGACGTCGCGCCAGCGGTCGCCGACCATCACGCTGGCCGCCAGGTCGAGGCCCCGGCGCCGGGCCGCCTCGACCAGCAGGCCGGGGCGGGGCTTGCGGCAGCCGCAGCCGTCGGCATCGTCGTGGGGGCACACCAGCACGTCGTCGACCGGCACCACCGAGCGCAGGGCCCGGTGGATCGCGTCGACGCCGGCCCGGGTGGCGGTGCCCCGGGCGATGTCGGGCTGGTTGGTCACGACGACGGTGGCGAAGCCGGCCTCGCGCAGCCGCTCGACCGCCGCCGCCACGCCCGGCAGGACCTCCAGGTCGTCGACCCGGGCCGGCGGGTGTGGCCGGCCGTCGCGCACGAACGCCCGGTTGAGCACGCCGTCGCGGTCGAGGAAGACGGCCCGCCGGCCGGCCGACGCCCGCACCCGGACCGGGGACGGCGACGGGTCAGGCACGTCCCGCCCGGACCTCGTCGACCAGCGACTGCAGCGCCTGGCGCAGCGCGACCCGGGTGTCGAGCCGGCAGCGCCAGCCCAGGCTGCGGATCAGGTCGGTGCGCAGGCGGACGACCGGCACGTCGCCCTTCCAGCCCCGCGACCCGCCCGAGTACTCGAGGGTCACCGTCGCCGGGTCGAGGCCCACGCAGTCGATGGCCAGGTGGGCGATCTCGGTGACCGTCACGTAGTCGCCGGTGGCCACGTTGTAGGCCCGGAACGGCTGGTAGGTGCGCTCGTTGGCGACCAGCACGGCCTCCACCACGTCGGTCACGTGGATGTACGACTTCGACTGGGTGCCGTCGCCCAGGATCCGCAGGCGGGTGGGGTCGACCAGCAGGCGCCGCACGAAGTCGAACCCGACGCCGTGGGTCTGGCGGGCGCCGACGACGTTGCCGAACCGGAAGGCGCAGCCCGACAGGTCGAACATGTGGCAGTACGACGAGATCAGCGCCTCGCCCGCCAGCTTCGACGCCCCGTAGGTGGAGACCGGGCTGAGTGGGCCGTGGTCCTCGGGTGCCTCCAGGGCGCCGAGGTCGCCGTAGACGCCGCTGCCGGAGGCGTAGAGGATGCGCCGCACACCGGTGCGCCGCATGGCCTCCAGCACCTGGTGGGTGAGGAACGTGCCCTGGTGGAAGTCGATCTCGGGCTCGGTGGCGGCCCGGGCGATGTCGGGGTTCGACGCCAGGTGGACCACCACGTCGTGGCCCTGCACGGCCTCGCAGAGGGCGTCGAGCTCGTGCACGTCGCCCTTGATGACCTCCAGCCGGCCGTCGTCGGCGTGGTGGGCGTAGTGCCACTCGCGACCCGACGAGAAGTTGTCGTAGAGGGTGACGGCCTCGACGCGGTCGTCGCCCAGCAGCCGGTCGGTGAGGTGGCTGCCGATGAACCCGGCGCCCCCGACGATCACGAAGCGGGTGCCGCGGGCGGTGGGGACGGCGTTGGCGGTGCTGCTCATCGGACGGACTCCCACTTGGTCGGGGCCACCTGCAGGCTCGGGTGGCTCACGAGGAGGTGCCAGAGGACGGCGCACAGGCCCTCGGTGTGGGGTGTGACGCGCGCCTCGTGGAGCGGGGGGACGACGACGCAGGCGTCGGCGACCCGGGCGGTGTGGCCGCCGTCGCGGCCGACGATGCCGACGACGGTGGCGCCGGCGTCCCGGGCGGCGTCGACCGCCCGGACGATGTTGGTGGACACGCCCCGTTCCCGGTCGCCGCCGCCGACCGAGAACACCAGCACGCCGTCGGCGGGCCTGAGGCGGGAGCCCCGGAGCCACTCCTCGAAGGTGGTGTCCCAGCCGTCGTCGTTGGTGCGGGCGGTCAGCTCGCTGACGTTGTCGGTGGGGGCGTAGGCCTCGAAGCCGCACAGCTTCCGGAAGTCGTTGACGGCGTGACCGGCGTGCCCGGCCGACCCGCCGACGCCCAGGACGAACAGCCGGCCGCCCCGCGCACGGACGGCGGCGAGCGCCTCGGCGGCCCGCTCGACGGCGTCCGGGTCGAGCGCGCCGAGGATGGCGACGGTCTCGTCGAGGTAGGCGGCGGCGAAGGAGCCGGCGGTCGGCGTGGCGGCCCCCGGTCCGGTCGCCGCCGTCGGGCCGGTGGGCGTCGACGGGTCGGTGAGCGTCGTGGGGGGCGTCATCCGGGCTCCTGTCAGCGGGGGACGGTGCAGGCGGCGAACGTGTTGAGGCCCAGCTTGTGGCGGGTACAGCTGATGCCCGAGGGGAGGAACCCGGCCCGCACCAGCAGCGGCCAGAGGTCCCGGGGGTCGTAGTAGGCCTTGTGGTCGTCCATCTCGCCCCGGGGGCTGGTGCCCAGACGGAAGGCGCTCAGCTCGAGGAACCGCTTGCCCCGCCAGCTGGGCACGTTCACGAGGACGACGCCGCCGGGCCGGGTGATGCGGTGGAGGTGGCGGAGCGTCGTCTCGGGGTCCCACAGGTGCTCCAGCACCGACAGGCACAGGACCACGTCGAGCGAGCGGTCGGGCACTTGGTCGAGCACGCCGGGGAGGGCACCGGCCAGCGCGGTGACCTGCGGGTGGGCCTGCAGGTCCGGGGCGATGTCCACGTCGGCGAGGACGGCGTGGGCGACCTCGCCGCTCTCCAGCAGCGAGCGGGCGATCGTGGCCTGGTAGCCGCAGCCGACGTCGCCGAGCGCCAGGCGCCGGATCCGGCCCTCGTCGTCGGCGAGGCGGGCGACGTGGTGGCGGACCCGCCGGGCCGACAGCCACACGCCGAGCCGGTCGACGGGGCCGGGGTCGTAGCCCTGGCCGAACGCTTCGGTGCGCACGCCGGCGCCACCCCCGTCGGCGTCGAAGGTCCCGGCGGCCGCGGCCGCGGCCGCGGCCTGGTCGTCCGCTCGGTCCAGGTCGGAAAGGTTCACGTCCGGCACCTCCTCCACTCGGCCCACCCGATCCACCCGATCCACCTGGTCCGCTCGGTCCACCGCCGCCCTCCGCCCCTCAGCCGTCGCCACGCCGGGTGTGGAGGGCGGTGGCGTGGACCAGCAGCGTCTGCGAGAACGTGCTGAACGCCAGGATCAGCGCCAGCAACCCGGTGATCGCCATGTGCTGGCTGGTCGCCCCCACGGCGGGGAGCCGCAGGCCGTTGGCCAGGTAGTCCCGCACCAGCGGCGCCGCCAGCGCCGTCCCCGCCGCGGCCAGCCCGGCGCAGGCGAGCACCGTGCGGGTGTAGGCGAACACCCGGGTCCACCGGGCGCGGACCCGGCCGCTGTGGTCGTACAGCATCCGGGCGATGCAGCCCAGGTAGAAGCTCTGGACCCCGACCACGGTGAGCGTGAGCCCCAGCAGCATCCAGTAGAGCGAGAGCGTCACCCCGCCCACCTGCCGGGGGCCGAAGGTGAGCGGTAGCGTGAGCGCCAGGCCCGCGGCCGCCAGCGCCAGGCCCGGCAGCAACGTGAACGTGTCCGCCCCGTGGACGAACATCGCCCGGAGGTTGATCCACGCCGCCTTCCAGGGCGACGTCCAGCCGGCCCGGACGTGGTGGCTGCTGCGGCCGTCCCGGTCCTTCAGGAAGTGGACCGGCACCTCGGTGGTGCGCAGGCCCAGGTGGACGGCCTTGATCACCATCTCCGACGCGTACTCCCACGACTGGGAGCGCAGGTCCATCCGCAGCAGGGCCTCGCGGGTGATGCCCCGCATGCCGCAGTGGATGTCGGTGAACCGGGAGCGGAACAGCAGGTTGAGCACCTTGGTGGTGACCGGTGTGCCCAGGTGCTGGTGCAGCCAGGGCATCGAGCCCGGCTCGATGGAGCCCCGCCAGCGCGACCCCATCACGAACTCGTAGCCGGCCTCGAAGCGGGCGACGAAGTCGCTGAGGTCGCGGAAGTCGTAGGTGCAGTCGGCGTCGCCCATGACCACCCAGTCGCCCCGGATGTGGGGGAGGGCGTCGATGTAGGCCCGGCCGAGGCCCCGCCTGGGGGTGCGCAGGACGCGGGCGCCGCCGGCCAGGGCGAGTTCGGTGGTGCGGTCCCGCCCGGAGTCGACGACGAGGATCTCGCCGGGGACGTCGGCCTTGGCCAGCCCGTCGTGGCACCACGACACGAACTCGGCGATCGTCACCTCCTCGTCGAGGGCGGGGACGACGATCGAGAGCTTGGGCGGCCGGTCGTCCTCGTCGGGCGGGACGAGGAGCTCGATGTCGGGGGAGTCGGACAAGGTCGGCACGTCGCCTCTCGGCAGCTCGTGTCCCGCCGGAGGCGCACTCTACTGCACGGTCCGCGGCGGCCCGGCCACCCTCGGTCGCTCCTGGCTCGACCACCCGGATCGGTCCGCTCGGCTCGCTCGACCCGCTCGACCCGCTCGACCCGCTCGCTGTGCTCGGCGCAGGTGGCCGACGTGCCGAGCCCGCTGCTCGCGGCGGAGGAGGAGCTTCTCCAGGTCGGCGAGGCCGCCGGGCGAGCCGATCTCGTGGAAGCGCCGGGCCACCTCGTGGCCCCGCAGCCGGCCGGCCACGCTCAGGCGGTGGTAGAGGTCGGCCAGGTCGGCGACCTCGCCGGGCGGCACCTCCCGGGCGACGACGTCGCGGCGCAGGGCGGCGAGGCCGTAGTCGATGTGCTCCAGCCGTTCCCGGGCGCGGGTGGCGGCGTCGGCCCCCTTGTCGTACAGCTCGACCCGGCCGGCGCGGTAGCGGGCGTTGCTCGTGTCCCAGGCGTCGCGGTTGCGGTGGACGACCATGACGGCGTCGACGGGCTCGGGGGCGTCGCCGCCGGCCGCGCCCGCCCGCAGGGCCCGCAGCACCGGGCGGTGGGCGACCGGCAGGTACGAGTCGCCGTAGGTCACCAGGAAGTCGGGGGCCAGGCAGCCGGCGTCGAGGGCCAGACGCAGGGCGCCGGCGGTGCCCCGCAGGTCGGGGCCCTCGTCGACGTAGCGCACGGTCAGCCCCCAGGCCGCGCCGTCGCCCACGACGTCGCGGACCATCCCGCCCCGGTACCCGATGCACAGCACCACCTCGGTGACCCCGCGGGCGGCGAGGAGACGCAGCTGGTGGTCGACGAACGGCCGCCCGGCCACCGGCAGCAGGATCTTGGGCACGGTCTCGGTCCAGGGGCGCATCCGGGTGCCCAACCCTCCGGCCAGCACGACGCACTGCACGGCAGGCGTAGGGGACGCCGAGGTCACGACGCCGGTCAGCCGCGGACCAGCACGGTCGACCCGTCGAGGTCGAACCCGAAGCGGACCTCACGCAGGCCCTCGGCCGCCATCGTGGCCCGCAGCCGCGCCGGGTCGGTCGCGTAGAGCAGCAGGAAGCCGCCGCCGCCGGCCCCGACGAGCTTGCCGCCCAGGGCGCCGTTGGCCCGGGCCCGCTCGTACCAGCGGTCGATGGCCGGGTTGGTCATGCCGGCGCTGCGCTCCCGCTTGCGGACCCAGTGCTCGTGCAGGAGCCCGGCGAAGCCCTCGGTGTCGCCGTCCTCCAGCCGCGTGCGGATCTCGTGGCCGGTGTCCCGGACGAACGTCAGGTTGTCGAGCATGGCCCGGTCGTCCTGCTCCGACCGGCGCCGCTGGTCGGCCAGCACCGACGCCGCGTCCCGCGAGTAGCCGGTGAAGAACAGCAGCAGGTGCTCGGTGAGGTCGACCACCGTCGCCGGCGGCACGGCCAGCGGGGAGACGTGCACCGTGTCGTCGGGGCGGAGG
>DATCLV010000817.1:0-2955 GCA_036563745.1 Acidimicrobiales bacterium
CGAAGCCGGGCCGGCGGGTCGGGCCACATGCCGGCGTTGTTCACGGCCAGGACGAGGTCGAGCGGGCGGAGGTCGTCCTCCAGCGCGCCCAGCTCGTCGACCCCCGCCGCCCGCAGGACGACCCGGCCCGCCGCCACCGCCGCGGCGTTCCGGCGGGTGGCGGCCCGCACCATCAGCGCCGAGTGGTCGATCCCGAAGACGACGCCCCCGGTCGCCCGGGCGGCCAGCGCCTCGACGGCGACGCCGGGGCCGAAGCCGATCTCCAGCACCCGGTCGGTGGGCTGCACGCCGAGCTGGTCGACGGCCCACCGGTTGCGCTCGACGTTCGACGACCGGGTCGCCATGATCCGGCCCACCACCCGCCCCAGCGGGCCGGAGGGGCGGTGGAACTGGCCGACGACGTGGTCCCGCGCCGGGGCCGGGAGGAGGACGGTGATCCGTTCGAGCAGCGCCATGCCGTCAGCCAACAACTTCAAGTACGCTTGAAGTCAAGATGCCGCGGGACGACACGACCGAAGCCGCCGAGGACAGGGAGGACGCCGAGGACGGCGGGGACGACGCCCCGCTGCTGACGATCGGCGAGCTGGCCCGGCGCGCCGGGGTCGCCACCTCGGCGCTGCGGTACTACGAGGACCTGGGGCTGCTCCGCCCGGCCCAGCGGCGCAGCGGCCGCCGCTACTACGACGCCGCGGCGCTCGACGTGGTCGGCGGGATCCTCCTGCTCCAGGACGTCGGCTTCACGCTGGCGGAGATCGGCCGGCTGTGGACCGACGACCTCGACCGCGCCGGCCAGGACGCCCTCCTCGCCCGCAAGCTCGACGAGCTGGCGCGCCAGGCCGAGCGGATCGCCGTGGCGCGGGCGGCGCTGGACCACGCGCTCGACTGCCCCGCGCCACGGCTGACCGAGTGCCGGAGCTTCCGGTCGATCGCCCGGGAGCGCCTCGGCAACCGCTTCCCGTGGACGACCGAGGCGGCGGCGTCGCCCGAGACGGCCGGGACCGCGGCGCCCCGGCGTTAGGCCGCCGGTTCCTTCGTCGCCGGCTGCTGTGCCGCCTGCCTGGTCTTCATCTCCTCGAGGACCTGCCGGCGGGTCGACTTCTTCACGAACCGGCTGCCGAAGACCATGAGCGGCCACAGCAACAGCCCCTTGGGGACCTTCAGCTTGGTGGGCTCCATGGCCCCACAGCCGATGGCGATCATCTGGTTGTCGTCGTCGAGGATCGCCGGCATGTACCGGCGGAACAGCCGCTCCCCCAGCACGCCCGACCCCGGGAACACGTAGCGGCCGCTGATGCGGTTCACGAGGATGCACGAGTCGTCGTCGACCGGCACCACCTGGAACGACTGCTGGTGCGGGAACGGGTCGCGGCCGGGGACCTCGGTGCTCTTGTGCTCGCCGAAGGCCACGAAGTAGGGCCGCACCTCCCGGATCTTGGCCTGCCGCCGCTGCTGGTAGGCGCCGAAGAAGTCGTGGTCGATCGTGACCACCGAGCCGGCCTTGAGCTCGGTCTCGTCGGTGTGGACCTCGGCGTGGAAGATGTTGATGCTGAAGAGGTTCTTCGGCTCGGACATCCACGCCCACACCTTCTCCGCCGGTGCCTCCACGCGAAGGAGCCGTTCGCACGTGCCCATGGGGGGTCCCTCCCTGTCCGCTGCCTGTCCGCTGCCTGTCCTGCCGATCGCCGGCGGCCTCGGCCGGTCGTCGCCGACACGAAGCGTAGGCGATCTCGCACCCCACGACGGTAGGTTCGGGGTTGGTGACAATTCGTCAGGAGTCTTGCGACCCGCGCGGACCCCGGCAGATACTCGGCCGCGGGCTCGGCATCACCCGCCCGTCCCACCGGCGCGGGGCTGCCGACCTCCGGCCGGTCCCGAGGAACCGTGACGGGTATGCAGAGAGAGGCACTACGTGAGAGATCGGACAGGGCACTCCGGCGGCGCATTCGGTTCCTCGACCCCTCACGACCAACCCGACGGCACGATCGACATCAACACCGCCCACACGTCGCGGATCTACGACTACCTGCTGGGCGGCACCAACCACTTCGCGGTCGACCGCGAGGTGGCCCAGCACGCGTTCGCGACCTGGCCGGGCGGCGTCGACGGCGCCCGGGCCGACGCCCGCGCCAACCGGGCGTTCCTCGGCCGGGTGGTCAGCCACCTGGCCGGTGAGGCCGGCATCCGGCAGTTCCTCGACATCGGCACCGGCATCCCCAACGAGGACAACGTGCACGCCGTCGCCCAGCAGACGGTGTCGTCGTGCCGCATCGTCTACGTCGACAACGACCCGATCGTGCTGGCGCACTCCCACGCGATGCTGCGCAGCCACCCCCGGGGCGCCACCGCCTACGTCCACGCCGACCTGCGCGAGCCCGACGTCATCCTCAAGAAGGCGGCGACCACGCTCGACCTCCTGCAGCCGATCGGCCTGGTCCTGATCGGCCTGCTGCACGTCATCCCCGACGAGGACGACCCCTACGGCTGCGTGTCGCAGCTGGTCGACGCCGTGGCGCCCGGCAGCTACCTGGCGATCTCCCACGTCACCAACGAGGTCGAGCCGGACGGCATGTCCAAGGTGGAGGAACGGCTCGACCGGACCATGCGCGCCAGCAACCCACCCGCCTTCCGCAGCCAGGCGGAGCTGGCCCGGTTCTTCGAGGGCCTGGAGCTGATCGAGCCCGGCATCGTGCCGGTGAACTCGTGGCGGCCCGACGACGGCCTGCCGCCGCCCAGCCAGCACCCGGCCCGCCGCTGCCCGGTCTACGGCGGCGTCGCCCGCAAGCCCTTGCCGTAGCCCGGCCCCACGACCCCGCCCGTGCGCTGGCCGGGGGGGGCGGGCGAGCAGACCTAGAGGCGGACCGGTCGCCGGTCCGACGGCCAGTTCGGCTGGAGCAGGTGCCACTGCGTCGGCGCGGCGCGGATCAGGGCCTCGAGCTCGTCGGCGATGTCCTGGGT
>DATCLV010000826.1:0-8389 GCA_036563745.1 Acidimicrobiales bacterium
CTGCTGCCCTGCCCTTCGTCCTCGCCACGTCGCTGCCTCCCGTCGTCCAGCGCTCCTGGCGGGGAGCCTAGGGCGGGGGCCCTAACGACGAACCTGCCCCCGAAACGGGGAGCAGGCTCCCCGTTTCGGGGGCAGGTTCGCTGATCCCGTCAGAGCGACGCGAGGCGGGACTCGATCGCCTCGATGCGGCGGAGGATCTCCGCCAGGGTGTCGGGCGGCGTCGACGGCGGCGGGGGAGTGGCCCCGGGGCCCGGCCGCTGGGACCGGCCGTGCACCACGCCGAGCAGGAGGCCGGTGACCGCGCGGCGGGCGGTGGTCCGCTCGACGCCCAGCCGCCGCAGCACCACGCTGGCCAGCCCCGCCTCGGTGGCGAGCAGCCCCAGCAGCAGGTGCTCGCAACCGATGTAGTTGTGCCCGAAGGTCAACGCCTCCCGGGTGGTGGCCTCCAGCGCCTCCCGGGCCAGGTCGCTCAGGGGCAGGTCGCCGTCGGGGAGCTCGGCGTCGCCGCCGTCGTCGAGCGAGCCGAGCAGCTCCTGCCGCAGGTCGTCGGGCTCGACCTCCAGGGCCGTCAGCACCTTGAGCGCCAGGTTGCCGCCCTCGTCGAGGACGCCGAGCAACAGGTGCTCGGTGCCCACCTCGGCGTGGCCGTGGCGGCGGGCGGCGTCCTGCGAGAGGTCGAGCGCCTGGCGGGCCCGGGCCGTGAAGCGGCTGAAGGGGCCGTGGTCGGCGGCGCCGGTGGCCTCCTCGGTGGCGCGCAGCGCCGTGACCTCGCGCACGGTCCGCTCCAGCGCCACCTGGCAGACGGCCGACACGGGGATGTTGGCGTCCTTCACCGCCGCGGCCAGGTCGTCCGGCAGGTAGACGTTGACTTTCGGCATGGGGTCATAATGGGGTTATAACCCCATCCTGTCAATGGATTGCGGGTCGCTTCAGGACGAGCTGTACGGGTTGCAGGCCCGGTCCCCCGGCCGACCCGGAACGGCTGTGCCGTTCGTACGGTCCCGTGACGGGCTACCGTGCAGGGGAGTGAGCGAAGCCCAGCCCAGCACGTCGACGCCACGGCTGGCTCCCGAGGAGCGGCGGGAGCTGCTGCTCGACGCCGCGCGCGCCACCTTCGCCGAGCGCGGCTACACGCAGGCCGGGCTGGCCGAGGTGGCCAAGATCTCCGGTGTCTCCAAGACGCTGCTCTACCACTACTTCCCCGACGGCCGGCCCGAGCTCTACCGCGAGGTCATGGACCGGCTGCTCGACGAGCTGGTCGGCGGCGTCGAGGCGGCGGTGCGGGCACCGACGTCGACCGAGCGCCGGCTGGAGGGCGTGATCGCCGCGGTCCTCGACTACTTCGAGGCCCACCCCGACGCCTACCGGCTGCTGATCCTCGAGCCGTGGGGCTCGGGCGACGCCGGCGTGGTCGGCCAGGCGGTCGCGGTGCGGGCCCGGCTGGCCGCCCAGCTCGACCAGCTGATCGCCCCGGCGGGCCAGCCGCTGGCGCGGACGATGGCCGGCGGCGCCGCGGCGCTGGGCGCGCTGCTGCACGTGTGCGAGCTGTGGATGTCGGGCCAGCTCACCAAGGACGAGGCCCACGACGGCGTCTGCCGCTTCGTCGAGGCCGGCCTCCACGCCCTCGACCTGCTCTGACCCCGGTCGGCCACCTGGTCGGCCACCCGGGCGGTCGGACACCTAGTCCGACGGCGTGACGATGCGCAGGTGGCGCTCGCCGTCGGGGCGGCGCGTGAACCGGCCGGCCCGGTCGGGCGCCCCCGTGAACCCCCGCAGCAGGCTGCGCACCCGGGTCCCCTCGCCGGGCCGCGACCGGATCGTCAGCTCGCCCTCGCCGAGCTGGGTGAACAGCTCCATGGTGGCGATGCCCGACCCCCGGGGCGCCTTGCGGGGATCGAAGCCGACGCCGTCGTCGCGGACCTCCACCCGGATGCGGCCCTGGTGCTCGGTGACCGCCACGACGGCGGTGGTCGCCTGGGCGTGGCGGACCACGTTGAGCAGGGCCTCCTGGGCGATGCGGTAGACGATCGTCAT
The DNA here is from genome assembly GCA_036563745.1 of Acidimicrobiales bacterium. Classification (GTDB taxonomy): domain Bacteria; phylum Actinomycetota; class Acidimicrobiia; order Acidimicrobiales; family VFJN01; genus DASXTK01. The sequence continues at coordinate 2,035 of DATCLV010000826.1, forward strand.
CGTCGTCCAGTCGAGCCGCAGCTCCGGGTCGACCATCACCCGCACCTCGGGGGTGGGCCCGTCGCGCCACTCCTCGGCGGCGGCGGCCAGCAGGGCGGCGGCCAGCCCGTCGTCGGCCTCGGGGTGCGGTGCGGCGCGCTGCCCGCCGGCCTGGTCGACGCCCGCCCGTACCGTGTCGGGCTTGTCGGTCGTCCGCTCGACCTCGTCGGCCTTCTCCGGCGGCCCGTCGACACGACGCTCGTCGTCGTCCGGGTCGCCGGCGTCGAGCGGTGGCCGGGGCGGGGTCGGGACCGACCCGGACGGCGTGGGGGAGCGGTCGGTGCCCGCCGGGGGACGGATGGCGAGCATCAGCTGGCGCAGGTGCTCGGCCCGGGCGCTCAGGTCGGCCTGCAGCCGGGCGATCGTCTGCTTCACCGTGGTGGCGCTGTCGCTGGGCAGCGCCACGTGCGCCATCTGCACCAGGGTCCCGAGCGTGGCCAGCGACCCGATGGCCTGGCTGTGCAGCTCGGTGGCGGTGCGGTGGCGGTCGTCCTCCAGGCCCCGCAGCATCCGGGCCAGCAGCTGCCGCCGCTCCTCCGCCATCTGGGCGATGCCGGCGTAGAGGCGCCGGGTCTCCCGGCTCATCACCGTGTAGCGGACGGCGTTCAGCGCCACCACCACCATCACGACCCCGAGGAAGAACCACACGCCCCACGGCCGCTCGTCGTGGGTGGCGAACACGTACACCCCGAGGATCGGCAGCGCCAGGGCGCTCACGTAGGGCATGGGGTTGGCCTGGCGGACCTGGCGGTGGGCCGGCATGCGCACCAGCAGGTTGCCGACCGCCCGGCGGTGCGCCCACAGCGGCGTGGCCGCCAGCAGCCCCATCGTCAGGACGTGGAAGGCGATGAACACCCGCAGCGGCAGGTCGATGCCGCCGAGCACCCGGGCGAGCTGCAGGCTGAGGCTGAGCCCGACGGCGCCGGCGAGCGCGGCGCCGATGCCGTGCGCCGCCCGCTCGCCGGGCGGGATGCGGGCGACGTTGAGCAGCGACAGGTACACCATCCCGGGCGCTGCCACGGCGGCGAGCGCGAAGGGGATGGCGAAGAGCAGCCGCTCCGACCCGGCCAGCGGCTCCACCGTGAGCAGCGCGCCGGGGGTGCAGAGCACGACGAGCGCCGCGGCGGCGTCGATCACGTCGACCGAGACGCTGCGCCGCCCGGCCAGGATGCGGGCCATGTCGAACGAGGCGGCCAGCCAGAACGGCACGGCGGCCACGATGAGGGCCATGTCGAGGGCGAGGAACGCCTCGTTGTGGGTGGCGCCGGCGGCGATGGCGGCCACGGTGGCGGCGAGGCCGAGGATGGTGGCGATGTACCAGCGCCGCCAGAACCGGGCGTACTCGGGCGGACCCACCCGCCGGACCTGCCAGGTGCAGGCCAGGCTGATGACCAGGTAGGGGAGGGCGGTGAGGCCGTGGGCGAGCGCGAAGGCGTCGGCGTCGTCGACGGGCACGCGGTCGGGCCCGACGGCCAGGATCATGAGCGCGCCACCGACGACCATGGCGGCCGAGATGCCACGGCGTACCCAGGCCGGGAACACTGCCGGGTTCGGGCTCTCGAACGTCTCGACTGACCCCCCTGACCGCAACGTCCCCGCATGGTAGAGGCCCAGCCGGATCTGTGACGCGCCGAAGGGCGGCCGCAGCACGGAGCGACCGCCCTTCAGGCGAACCATGGACCCATCCCGGTCGACAGCAGGGCAGCACCATAGACTGACGCGTCAGTAAATAGCAACTCCGCACGGAACGTCGGCGGCCCTGCCACAATCGTGGTCGGGGGAACCGGGTCCACGACCTGGGGGGAGAACACGATGACCGACCTGCGGTCCGAGACCGAGGCCGAGACCGACGCCGTGACGGGCGACGACGACGGCGACGGCCCCGACGCACCGCCGGGCGCGCCCGCACCCGACGTCGATCCGGCAGCCGGCGATCCGGCGACCGAGGCCGAGCCGGTGACGGGGACGGCGACGGCGACGGCGCCCGGCGTGCGGCACCTGCTGGCGGGCCTGTCGGCCGCCGCCGGCGCCGTGCACCTGGCGATGGTCCCCGCGCACATGGGGGAGTGGGCGGCCGAGGGTGTCGCCTTCCTGCTGACCGGCTGGTTCCAGCTCGCCTTCGCCGCCGTCGTCCTGCTGCTCACCCGGCCGGGCCGGGTGGTGCTCGCGGTCGGCGCGGCGGCCAACGCCCTGTTCGTCGCGGCGTGGGCGGTCACCCGCACCGCCGGGCCGCCGTTCGGCCCCGAGGCCGGGGAGGCCGAGCCGGCGACGCTGGTCGACCTCACCGTCGTGGGGCTCGAGGCGGCGCTCGTCCTGCTGGCCGTGGCCGTGCTCGCCCGCCCCGGTCTGGCGGCGGGCCTGGCCCACCGCCGGTTCCTGGGGGCGGTGCCCGGGCTCGTCGCGGTCGGGGTGGTGGCGCTGGCCAGCGTGGCGGTGGCCTCGCCGTCGGCCCGCGACCACGGCCACGGCGGCGCCGCGGGCGACGACCATGCCGCTGGCGACCATGCCGGCGATGCGATGGCCGGCGACCACCACGATGCCGACCGCGGCATGGGCGCCGACGCCGCCGACGCCGCGGCGCTGCGTCCCGGCGACGACCGCGGGCTCGCAGCGCTCAGCAACGGCCACCACCACGAGATGGTGGTCCACGAGCTCGACGCCGTCACCCAGGCCGAGCTCGACGAGCAGCTCGCCGTCACCCGGGAGGTCGCCGCCCTGTACCCGACGGTCGCCGACGCCGAGGCCGCCGGCTACCGCCGCATCGGCCCCTACTTCCCCGGCATCGGTGCCCACTACGGGAAGACCACGCCGGCTGAGCTCAACCCCGACGGCGTGATGGACCGGGAGGCGCTGCTCCACCCGCTGGCCATCATCTACGACGGCACGAAGCCCCACTCCCGCGTGGCCGGCTTCATGTACCTGTCGACGTCGGACACCGAGCCCGAGGGCTTCGCCGGCCCCAACGACGTGTGGCACTACCACGAGAGCCTGTGCCTCGACTACCTGCCCAACGGCGAGATCAACGTGCCGTTCGGCCTGGACAACCAGTCGACGCCGGAGCAGTGCGCGGCGGCCGGCGCCCGGATGATCCCGATCAGCCCGTGGATGGTGCACGTGTGGTCGGCGCCGGGCTGGGACGACGACCCGGACGTGCCGACGTTCGGCGAGGTGCACACCGACCTGACCTGCGCCGACGGCACCTACCACATGCGGCCCATCGAGGAGTGGGTCGACCACCAGGACCACGTCTGCCTGGCGCCCTGGTGACCGGAGGGGAAGCGCCTCCCCTCCGGCCGTGGCTGCCCGCCGAGCCACGGCCGGAAGGAGGGTGGCCGGCGTGGCCGTGCCTCCCCGGTCAGGAGGGGGGCACGGCCACGCCGGGCTCGCGCCGGCGCGGTCAGGACGCCAGCGACGACGTGACGATCGTGAGGTGCCGGGTGTCGGCCCGGGGGACGGAACGGACGAGCTCGGGTGCCAGGTCCATGCACTCGGGGGCGGCCTCGACCAGGCGGTACCACTGAGCCGGCACGGCGGCGCAGCCGTCGCGGACGCCGAGGAGGCCGGCGGCAGCCGCCGCCACCCAGGGCTCGCACCAGTGGGCGAGGCTGGCGGCCAGGCTGGCCAGGCGGTAGCCGGTCTGGGTGAGGGCCCAGATGCCGGCGTTGACGGCGTCGATGGGCCCGATCCCGCAGAGCCGGGGCCGGGTGGGCTGGCTGCCGGTGGCCGGACGGGTGGCCTCCTCGACGGCGAGCCCGGCGGGCTTGCAGGTCGCCAGCTCGATCGCCCGGTGGACGGGCTGGGCGGCCAGCAGCTCCGAGGCGAGCATCACGTAGGTGAGGCAGGCACCCAGCACGTCGGGGGTGGCCCCGGCGGCGGTGGCCAGCAGCAGGGTCTCGTCGGTGAGGTCGCTGCCGGTGCGGGTGATGGACACGGGGAGCAGCCAGCCGGTGGCCGGGACACCTTGGTGGCGACGGGCGACGTCGAGAGGGGAGTCGGCGTCGAGGTCGTCCTCGTCAGCGATGTAGCTCCGGCAGAGATCGAGCATTGCGGCGGTCACCGGGCCGCCGGATTCGAAGCCCCCGGGGGCGCCGCGCCAGGCCTCGCCGCCGGCCACGCCCAGTAGGCCTCCCGTCACGCGTGCCGCGCCCCGAGGCGGCTCGGTGAGCAGGTTCACGACGTTCCGCCACCTGGTGCAAGCGCCACTTCCCCATCCTTCATGGCAGCTGATTTACGGACCGGATGTTGTGTCAGCACTGTGCCCTGTACCGGAGCGGTGTTCTGTACCGTCCAACTTCGCTGACGGTGCTCAGTATCCATCTGTTCGCCCTCGCCCGCAAGCCCCTCCGGGCAGAAGTTGACACAATCGTCAAAAAGGCGAAAGGCCGGCAGCCGCCGATGTCTCGACGGCTCCGGCCCCCTAAATCAGCAGGTCAGAGCGCTACTGGCGGTTGAACTCCCCGCTGATGACACCGCCGAGGAACGCGTCCCACTCGGCCGGCGTGAACTCCAGCACGGGGCCCAGGCCCTGCTGCTTCGAGTCGCGCACGCCAACGCTCCCGTCCGTTGCGAACGCAACTTCCACGCAGTTGTCCCCTGCGCTCGACAGGGTCGATTTGCGCCAGTTGGTGAACTTGCTCGGATCCGTCACCACGTCACCCCTTTCCGTACTGACCGGATCGCCGGTCAGACCGTGTGCCTGTACTGTCCAGGCATCTTGAATGTGCAGTATTGATGGCGTGGCCAAGAACTGCAAGTGCGGCCCGTTCAAAATCTGACGGTGTTGTCAGTAGCCCTGCGCGCGCAGGACCACGTAAGGTGCAGGGAAGGCGGCTGTCCGGAGGATCTGAATGATCAGCCCTTACGTACGTCGCATGCGGTTGGCCGCAGAGCTGCGATCCCTCCGCATGCAGGCGGGATTGACCCACGAGCAACTTGCGAAGCTGATCGGTCAGAGCCGAGCCCAGATCTCGCGCCTGGAGAACGGGCACGTGGTCGACCAGTCGGACATCATCCGGATCCTCGACGCCCTTGAGGTCGACGGCGAGCGTTGGACCCAGATCGTCACCATCGCCCGTGAGGCGGGCGAGCGGGGCTGGTGGGAGTCCAACAAGGCGATGGGCGAGCGCCAGGCCCTCTACGCCAACCTCGAGGCCGGCGCCGCGACCATCCGCGAGTTCCAGATGACCTTCGTGCCCGGCCTGCTGCAGACGCCCGAGTTCACCCGGGCCCGCATCGAGGCCGAGAAGCGCTCCGGCCCCGCCGGCTACGCCGCCGAGAAGGTGATCGAGGCCCGCAACCAGCGTCAGCGGATGCTCCGCCGGCCCGGTGGCCCCACCTACGACGTGATCATCGACGAGCTGGCCATCCGCCGGGTGGCGGCGCCGCCCGAGGTGCTCAAGGCGCAGCTCTACCACGTGGCCGCCCGCGTCAACGGCGAGCCGCAGACCACCGTCCAGGTGCTGCCGATCGAGGCCGAGATCGAGGGCTACGCCGTGCCCCGCTCGGCGTTCTCGATCTACACCTTCCCCGACCCGGGCGACCCGGTGATCGTCGCGGTCGACACCGTCACCGACGACCTCATCCTCACCGAGGAGGCGGCGGTCAAGCGCTACGACGAGCTGTTCGACCGGCTGAGCGCGGCGGCGCTGCCGGTCGAGGAGAGCCTCGAGCTCCTCATCACCACCGCCAACAAGACCCGCTCCTAGCCGCTGGCTGCGTCCCGGTCGGGTTCCCGGGAGCCGTCGCCCGCCCCGCCGGTCAGCTGACCGCGGCCAGGCGGGCGTCGACCGCGTCCGGGGCCAGCACCGACTCCAGGACCATCACCGCCGCGCCCACCACGCCGGCGCCGTCGTCGAGCCGGCTGCGGACGATGCGCAGCTGCCCGGTGGCCAGGGGGAGCGACCGCCGGTAGACGACCTCGCGGATGCCGGCCAGCAGCGGTTCGTCGGCCCGGGCCACGTCGCCGCCGATCACGATCACCCGCGGGTTGAGCATGTTCACGCAGGTGGCGAGCACCCCGCCGATGGTGCGGCCCGCCTCGCGGATGAGCCGCACCGCCTCGGGGTGGCCGGCGCGCACCCGGTCGACCACGTCGCGGCCGGTCCGGGTGTCGAGGCCGGCCTCCCGGAGCCGGGCGGCCATGGCGCCGCCGCCGGCGAACGCCTCCAGGCAGCCGCGGTTGCCGCAGCGGCAGACGATGTCGTCGTGGTCGGGGACGTGGATGTGGCCGATGTCGCCGGCCGCGCCGTCGGCGCCCCGGTGGACCTGGCCGCGGGCCACGATGCCCGAACCGATGCCGGTGCCGATCTTCACGAAC
>DATCLV010000827.1:0-3506 GCA_036563745.1 Acidimicrobiales bacterium
GGAGGGCACCGAGGGCCGTGGGCTCGGTGTGGACGGGTGGGTCGGTGCCGGGCTCGCACCTACTCTGCGATCCGTGCGATCGCCCCGTCACACCGACGGGTGGATCGGTGTCGATGTGCGGATGGGGTACGGGCCGGGGCCGAGCGTGGCGACGAGCGGGACGGGGACGTCGAGGGGGACGGGCGCGCCCGTGCCGCCGGTCGCCCCGGCGCCCGTCGAGGACGACGACCGGCTCTTCGCCCGGCTCTACCCGACCCTCCGGCGCTTCGCCGCCGTGGTCGCGCCCCGGGAGACCGACCCCGACGACCTCCTCCAGGAGGCCACCGCCCGGGCGCTGCGCCACGGCCCGCTCACCCGGCTCGACAACCCCGAGGCCTACCTGCGCCGCACGATGGTCAACCTCGCCGCCAACGAGCGGCGCCGCCTGGGCCGCTGGCGCCGGGCGCGCAGCCGGCTGGTGCCGACCGACGCCGAGCCGTCGCCGGCCAGCTACCCGTCGGACGTGAGCGACCTGCTGGCGCTCCCCGCCGCGGCGCGGGCCGTGCTGTGGCTGGTCGACGTCGAGGGCTGGACGTTCGACCAGGTCGCCAACCTGCTCGGCTGCAGCCCCGAGGCGGCGCGGGCACGGGCGTCCCGGGCCCGGGGCACGCTCCGCCACCTGCTGCGGGCCGAGGAGCAGGCCCAGCAGGCCGACCGGGCCACCCGGGCCGACCGGGCCACCCGGGCCGACCGGGTCGACCGGGTCGACCCGCCCCGGCAGGCCGACCGGGCCACCCCGGCCACCCGGGCCGACCGGGTCGACCCACCCCGGCACGCCGACCGGGCCCAGCAGGTCGACCGGGCCCGCCGGGTCGGCCCCGCCCACCCGGCGGGCCACGCCGGTCCGACCGACGAGGAGGTGCGGCCGTGAACCACCTGTCCGACGCGCTCGAGGCGCTGGCGTCGCCCGAGTCGGGCCCGCCGCCCCGCGGCGCCGCCGACGTCCTGGCCGGCGCCCGCACCGTGGCCCGCCGGCGCCGGCAGCGACGCCGAGCCGGCCTCACCGCCCTGGGCGCTGCGGCGGTCGGGGCCGTCGTCTTCGGCCTCGGGTCGCTGACCGGCGGTGACGACGGGGCCGTCGAGACGGAGGGGTCGCCCGCCACCGATCCCTCCCCGACGGCCCCGGTGACGACCCGACCACCGGTCGACACCACCGCACCCGGCAGCACCACGACGGCGGCCCCGCCCACCACCGATGCCATCCCGGATGCCGACCCCACCCCGGCCGACGGCGAACCCGCGGGCGACGGCACCGGGAGCGGCGACGCGGCGACCGGTGGCCGCCCCGGGCCGACGACGACCGGGCCCGACGGCACCACGCTCACCCGCATGACCCCCGCCGAGGTGGAGGCGCTGATGCGGCCCGGCGCGGTCATCGAGGACGTGCTGATCGCCGGCGGCAACCTCGACGTGGTCGCCGACGACGTCACCCTGCGCAACTTCCGCCTGGAGGGCGGCGGCGCCCCCTACGGCATCCGGTCGGTCGACGGGCACACCGGGTTCACCGCCGAGGACGGCGAGATCCTCGACGTCACCAGCGCCGCCTTCTACGGCAGCCACGCCACCCTCCGCCGCCTGGACGTCCACGACAGCGACAACGCGGCGTTCAAGCTGCTGACCGGCGTCACCGTCGAGGCGTCGTGGTGGCACCACCTGGGCCGGGGCGGCGGCAGCGGTCTCGGCGCCCAGTTCGAGGACGACCGCGGCGGCACCAACGCCCTGGTCGGGAACCACTGCGAGCTCCCCGCCGGACCGGCCGGCCCGCCGGGCTACGACGCCGACGCCTGCGTGCAGGTCGACGGCGCCGCGCCGTGGTCGATCACCATCGAGGGCAACTGGTTCGACGGCGGTGACAACACCGTCGACTGCGGCGGCGCCCCCGGCGTGACCCTGCGCGCCAACCGCTTCGGCCGCCGGCTCGCCGGGCAACCGGTGATCCGCTGCCCGGCGGCGTCGGCCAACGTGTGGGACGACACCGGCGCCCCGATCCCGTAGGTCCGAGCCCCCGGCAAATTGCGTGGATCCGGCCGCATAGAGCGGCTTTCCAACGCAATTTGGGAGGGGTTGGGGCGGGTCAGCCGGCGGACTCGGGGTCGTAGAGGACGCCGCCCTCGTCGCAGTTGGGGTCGTCGGCGACCACCACCGGCGGCGCCTCCCGGGTGTGGATGTAGATCCCGTTCTCGCCGATGCAGAAGGCCCCGACGTTCATGAACTTGTCCGGCGCCGGCCAGACCTTCACCGGCCGGTCGGGCTGCTGGTCGGCGGCGGCGTCGCCGATCCCGCGGTCGTCCTTGAAGGCCGAGCACCCGGCGGCGACCGCCACCATCGGGGCGAGGACGGCGGAGAGGACCCGGCACCGGTGACGGCGGCGGCGAGGCGCGCGGGCGGCGACGGCGGCAGGGGGTTGCGTGGCAGGCACGACGGCGTAGCTCCTGGTTCCAACGGGGCGGCCCCGCGCCGCCCCAGCGCCGAGATGCTCGCGCCCGCCGGCCCGTGAAGCCCGCGAGACCGGCTCGCCGTCAGCCCGTCGGGGTGACGGCGCCCTTGCGGGCCGCCCGGCGCACCGGCCGGATGATCGGCCCGACGAGCGGGCGGGCGACGTCCTTCACCGCCGCCTTCCACGGCCGCGGCCCCAGCGACTCGTGCAGCTCGTGGAGGTTGCGGCGCAGGTCGTCGGTGAGCTGGTGGGTGGTGCGGCGCTCCTCGGCCCACACCGACCACGCCTGCACGAACCGGCGCTCCCGGTCGGACGCGGCCAGCACCCGGAGGTTCTCGGTGCGGCGCAGCACGTAGCCGAACTCCATGCCGGACGGGCCCTCGTCCTCGGGGAGGGCGCCGTCGACGAACTCCCAGGTGTGCCCCAGCCGCCCGATGGTGTAGGCGACGACCTGGGTGAACTCGTCGGCCGTCCAGCAGTGGGCGTGGATCGACCGGTCGCGGTGCCGCTCGATCTCCGCGCGCTGCTCCTCCCGCGACATCGTGTCGAACGCGGCCACCTCGGCCTCGGTGCCGGTGCTGCGGATGAACTCGACGATGTGGTCGTCGTCGACCTCGGTGACCTCGGCCTCGTACTCGGCCACCAGGTGCCACAGCGACGTGGGGTGCCGGCGCCGGTCGAACGTGCGCCGCCGGTCGGGGAGGAGGATGAGGGCGATGCCGCCGGGCTTCAGCACCCGGTGCATCTCGTCGAGCATCCCGATCGGGTCGGCCAGGTGCTCGAGGATGTGGCTGGCGATCACGAAGTCCTGGCTGTCGTCCTCGAGGGCGCGGAGCTTGTCGACGTCGAGGTTGGCCACGATGTCGGGCTCGGGGAAGGTGGCGTCGCCCAGCTCGGGGAACAGCCCGCGGTTCTGGTCGGGCAGCCAGCGGTCGATGTAGGTGACCTTCACGCCGTCGTAGGGCACGGGGAACGGGTGGTGGCCCGGTCCCAGCTCGATGCCGGCGCCGACGAGGTGGCGACTCAACAG
>DATCLV010000347.1:0-3221 GCA_036563745.1 Acidimicrobiales bacterium
CCTGGAGCTCGGGGCGGGTGGCGTTGGCCTGGAGGACGAAGCGGTGGCTGCGGTAGCTGCGGAACACCGGGTTCCACCAGCGGGCCGCGTAGTGGCCGTCGCCCAGGTGGACGACCTCGACGTCGCAGCCCTGGTCGTCGACCGGGCGGCCGTCGTCGGTCACCGCCGGCACCCACTCGCCCTCGCGGTCCGACGACTCCACCCGGACCAGCGGCTCGTGCCAGTGCAGGTCGCCGGGGCCGACGTCCCGCCACCGCTGCTCCCAGTAGGGGTCGGTGCGGGCGGTGGCGTCGGTGAACGTGGCCGGCCCGAGCACCTCCCGCTCGACTGACGCCGACGCCGACGCCGAACCTGACGCCGACGCTGCCACTGGCAGGTACCGCCGCAGCGACAGGTCGAAGCGGCGGGGCGTCACCAGGTCGGTCACCTCGCCCCTGCGCAGGGTCTCCTCGGCGAGCCGGGCGGCGTGCGCGGTGAAGAACGGCTGGCTCCGGGGCCCGTACAGGGTGTGGCCGCCCTCGTAGTGCTGCAGCTCGTACTCCTCCGGGGTGGCGCAGTAGCCGGCGTACTCGTTGGCCACCGACGTGACGATCACCCGCCCGACGCCGCCGGCGCCGTGCCCACCCCCGTGCCCACCCCCGGGCCCACCCCCGTGCTCACCCCCGTGCTCACCCCCGTGCGCACCCACCCGGTCGAGCACCGCCGCCTCGATGCGGCGCCCGGTCTCCACGGTCATCTCGAACGGCAGCCCCACCAGCAGCGCCGGCCCCAGCCGCAGCACCTGCACCGGCACCACCCGCGGGAACCCGCCGGTGGGCAGGATCAGCCGCTGGAACGGCCCGCCCACCACCCACTTCACGCCCTGCGGCCCTCGGGCGAGCGCCCGCGGCTTGGGCGTCCCCGCCTTGAACGGTGGCAGGTGCCGGACGACCGGCGTCTCGTTCTCGTAGGCGCCGGCGATCAGGGCGGCGCCGACGGCGGGCCGGCGGGGGAGCGTGACCGCGTCGACCGACCGGGACCGGTCGAGGTCGATCTCCCGCAGGCCGGCCGCCAGCGGCACGTCGTCGGTCAGGTCGGCCTCCAGCCGCTCGTACAGCGCCGCCGCGGCCCGGCCGATGCCCCGCCCCACCCGCTGCGCCTCCAGGTGGCCGGCGGTGCCGGGGTGCAGGGCGGGGGCGACGTCGGCGTGGGTGCCCTCGATCGCCCCGACCACCGGGCGCCGCCCGTGCGACCGGGCGATCTGCCAGCCCAGCTCGTCGACCAGGTAGGCCCACAGGTCGGCGTTGTACTCGTGCGACCGCATGGGCACGCCGGTCCCGTGCACCGAGAACACGGCGGTGGCGGCCAGCGGCTCGAACCCGCCGTCGCCGGCCGCGGCGTCGACCCGGACCAGGTGCAGGTGCGGGTTCACCGACACGTAGGCCCGCTGCGCCTCGGTGCGGTCGTCGGTCACCGACGGGTTCCGGACGTGCGGGCGCAGCGACCGGTTGCGGGTCAGGCCCCAGACCTCGGTGCTGCCCACCGCCATGCGGGCGGGACGTCGGGTCTCGACGGCCTCGACCACGGCGCCGGCGATGCGCTCGCACAGCCGCTGCGTCCAGGCGGCGTCGAAGCCGGGCTTGTTGGAGGCGAACCGGTTGTAGAAGCGGGTGCCGAGGAACTGCCCCGGGCCGCCGTGGGTGTGGGTGGCGCCGATCATCAGGCCCGACAGCGGCACGTCGGTGCGGTCGGCGACGGCCCGGGCCACCAGGTGGTGCACCACGGCGGACCCGCCGAGCAGGTCGCACTGCACGATCGCCAGCGACGTCGTGCCCGCCCGCAGGTGCAGGACCCGGGCCCGCAGCCGGGTGCGGAACCCGGCCCCCGTGTGGGCGTTGCGGGAGTAGCCGGCCTTGGGCAGCCCGGGCGGCGGCGTGATGTCGACCTCGGCCGCGCCGGCCAGCAGGCCCTCGACCTCCCGCCCCGCGTCGGCGCCGGTCGGCGTGACCGGCGCCACCGCGAAGCGGGCGCGGCCCGATCGGCGGTCGGCCAGCGGCAGCAGCGGGCTGTCCGCGGCGAGGCTCCACCCGTCGGGCATCGCATCGTCTCCTCGGGTCCTCGTGTCGTCGGGTCCGGCCGGTCCCCATCGCCACCGGCGCGTCGTCGGCCGTCATCATGCTCGGTGCACGCCACCGTCGACCGGTTCCGGCGGGCCGGCGGGTCGAGGCGCCCGGCCCCGCGCCCCGGCCGATCCGGGTCGGCGCTGGTCAGCCCGGGGCCGCCGGCGTGCCCGCCGACGCGGTCGGGACTCGCGTCGGTGTCCGGCCGGCACCTCCTGCGCAGTACCTTGAACGACCGTGCCGTCCAAGCGCCAGCCCTCGAAGCAACAACGAGCCGCCCAGAACCGCGCCCGCCGGGAGGCGCTCGCCGCACGGCGGGCCAACGCCCAGCAGTCCCGCTCGGGCGAGACCCGGGCCGTGACCAACGGCTCGTCGGCGGACAGCGGCGGGGGTCGGCGGCGCGGGCTGCTCGGCGGCCTGCTGGCCCCGCCGGCGAGCTCGGCGTCGGGCGGCGGCGCCCAGAGCCGGGCCGTCCCCGCGGCCAACCCCAACGCCGGTCGGGGTGCCCTGCTGGTGGCGCTGGTGCTCTCGGTCGGCGCGGCGATCGCCATCATCTTCCTGATCAAGCCCAAGCTCGACGACCGCGACGAGGTCGTCCCGACCACCGGGTTCGGCGGCCTCTACCTGGAGGCCCGCGAGGCGCTCGGCGGCTCGTCCGAGACCACCGAGACCACGTTCCTCGACGCCCAGGGCCCCGTCGGCCTCGTGATCGCCCTGCTGCCGGCGGCCGTGGCCGTCGGCGCCTTCCTCGTCTACCGGGCCCGCCAGGCCCGCGAGGCGTCCACGTACTGGCCGCTCACCATCGGCATGGTGCTGATGGCGCTCACCGTGATGCTCGGCAACGTGTGGGCCATGCCGGCGATGGTGGCGATGGCGATCGCCAGCTTCCAGGTCCGGCGGCAGGAGCTCCCGGCGAAGATCGCCGAGCGCGCCGCGGCCCGGGACGCCCGGCGCGGCGGCGACGATGAGGACGTGATCGACGTCGAGGAGGTCGACGCCGACGAGGCGTACGACGAGGACGAGTACGACGACGCCTACGACGACGACGCCTACGACGACGACGAGGACGAGGACGAGGACGGGGACGGGGGCGACACCGAGGTCGACACCGAGGTCGACGAG
>DATCLV010000829.1:0-3072 GCA_036563745.1 Acidimicrobiales bacterium
CATCAAGGACGGCTGGCACTACGCCTTCATCACGCCGGTGGTGCGGGCGGTGAACGTGGGCCTGGCCGTCGGGCTGGTGGGCGGCGGCATGCTGGTCCCGCTGGGCCAGACCTTCGCGAAGGACGTCCTCGACGCCGGCCAGAGCGGCTACGGCGTGTTCGTCGCCGCGCTCGGCATCGGGGTGGGGGCGGGGATCATCGGCGTGTCGGCCCGGCAGGCGAAGCTCCACCTGGAGCGGGCGTTCGTGATCTCCGTGTTCGGCGCCGGGATCGCCCTGCTGGTGGGCGTCTCGACCTGGACGCTGGGCCTCGCCGCCCTGTCGGTGATGGTGATGGGCGTGTTCGCGGGCTCGTCCTACGTGGTGGGCTACACGCTGCTGCAGGAGAACGTCGACGACGAGCTGCGGGGCCGGGTGTTCGCCGGCACCTACATCCTCGTGCGGCTCTGCGTGCTGCTGTCGATGGCGGTGGGCCCGTTCCTGGTCGACGTGTTCGGCGGCCTGTCCGACGCCGTGGCCGGGGACGACAACCAGGTCGAGCTGCTGGGCGTCACCATCAACGTGCCCGGCGTCCGCCTGACCCTGTGGTTCGCGGGGCTGATCATGCTGGTCGCGGCGGTGCTGTCCGCCCGGTCCCTGTGGGAGGCGCGCGCCCTGCGCACCGCGCTGGCCAACGGCGCCCCGGCGAGCACCTCGTCGGCGGGCGACGCATCGGCGGGTGACCGTCCGGCGGGCGACGGTCCGGCGGGCGGCACGCCGGCGGACGACGCCTCCGCCCCCGCCGACGCGGAGCGTCCGTGAGCGGCCGGTTCATCGCCTTCGAGGGCGGGGAGGCGTGCGGCAAGTCGACCCAGGCCGCCCGGCTGGCCGCCCGCCTCGACGCCGTGCTCACCCGCGAGCCCGGCGGCACGCCCGTCGGCGCCCAGCTGCGCGCCGTGCTGCTCGACCCCGCCACCCGGCTCACCGACCGGGCCGAGGCCCTGCTCATGGCCGCCGACCGGGCCCAGCACGTCGGCGAGGTCGTCGCCCCGGCCCTCGCCGCCGGCCGCCACGTGGTCACCGACCGCTACGCCGGCTCGTCGCTCGCCTACCAGGGCTACGGCCGGGGCCTGCCGCTCGACGAGGTGCGGCGCCTGTCGGAGTGGGCGACCTGCGGCCTGTGGCCCGACGTGACCGTGCTGCTCGACGTGCCCCTGGAGGTCGCCACCGCCCGCCGGACCGGGCGCCCCGACCGCTTGGAGGCCGCCGGCGACGACTTCCACCGGCGGGTCGGCGACGGGTTCCGGGCCCTGGCCCGCGAGCACCCCGAGTCGTGGGTCGTGGTGGATGGCACGCTGGGGCCCGACGAGGTCGAGGAGCTCGTGTGGGCCGCCGTCGTGGCACGCTGCCCCGAGCTCGCACCGCGAGACGCACGACACGCACGACACGCCCGAGGAGATGCCTGAGGAGATGACGTTGCCGGTGGTCGACGGTGTGGACGTGTGGGGCGAGGTCGTCGGGCAGGAGGAGGCGGTCCGGCAGCTCGAGGCCGCGGCCGAGAACCCCGTGCACGCCTACCTCCTGCTGGGCCCGGCCGGGTCCGGGAAGCGGGCGCTGGCCCGGGCGTTCGCCGGGCGGCTGCTGGCCGCCGGGTCGACCGGCGCCGACGCCGAGCGCCACATCCGGCTCGCCCTCGCCGAGCACCACCCCGACCTGCGGGTGGTGGTCCCCGAGGGCATGACGTTCCGCCGCGTCGACGCCGAGGTCCTCGCCCACCACGCCACCCTGTCACCGGTCGAGGGCGCCCGGAAGGTCGTGGTCGGCGTGGGTTGCGAGTCGATGGAGGACGAGGCGGCCGGCTACCTGCTGAAGGCCGTCGAGGAGCCGTCGCCATCGACGGTGTTCGTCCTGCTGGCCACCGAGGTCGAGCCGGAGCTGGTCACGATCGCCAGCCGCTGCGTCCGCATCCAGCTCCACCCGCTGGGCGAGTCCGCCATCGCCGACAAGCTGGTCGCCGAGGGCGTCGACCCCGAGGCCGCGGCCACCGCCGCCAGGGCCGCCGGCGGCGACCTCGAGCGGGCCAGGACGCTCGCCACCGACGACCGCCTGTCGCTGCGGCACAAGGCGTGGTGCGAGCTGCCGACCCGGCTCGACGGCACCGGTCACCAGGCGTGGAAGCTGGTCACCGAGCTGTCGGCCATGATCGAGGAGGCCCTCGGCCCCCTGCACGACCGCCAGGCCGCGGAGGTCGCGGCGCTGGAGGAGGAGATCGAGCGCTACGGCCTGCGGGGCGGCGCCAAGAAGGACCTGGAGACCCGGCACAAGCGGGAGGTCCGCCGGTTCCGGTCGGCCGAGCTGCGCTTCGGCCTGGCGACGCTGGCCGCCACCTACCGGGACGCCCTGGTGGCCGACGCCCCGGGGCGCGACCCGGGCCGGATCGTCGACGCGCTGGCCCGGATCGACGAGGCCGCGCTGGCCCTCGCCCGCTACCCGAACGAGACGCTGCTGCTGCAGAACCTCGTCGCCCACCTGCCGCCGCTGCGGTAGCGGCGGGGTCGCCGGGGCCTCGGCCGGGCACCCGGGCCGACTCGCCGCCGGGGCGATCGGGTAGGCGTCCGGTGATGAGACGCATCCTCGTGGCCGTCGACGGCAGCACCGCATCGAAGCGGGCGGCGACCTTCGTCGAGTCGTTCTTCCGGGGCGACGACGTGGCGATCACCGCCGTGAACGTCGCCCACAACCCGGTGCCGTGGCTGGCGCCGGTCCCGTTCGGGGCCGTCTACACGTGGCCCTACGGCCCCGCCGACCAGGAGGTCCTCGACCAGGCGCTCGCCGAGGAGGAGGCGGAGGCCACCGCGGTGGCGGCCGAGGTGGCGCCCGCCGACGCCGAGGTCGAGGTGGTCTTCGGCGAGACCGTCGAGGCGATCCTGAAGGCCGCCGACGACGAGGACGTCGACCTGGTGGTCGTCGGCCACAGCGGCAAGGGTTTCCTGGGGCGGCTGCTGGAGGGGTCGGTGTCGGAGCGGGTGACCCGGGCGTCGACCCGCCCGGTGCTCGTGGTGCCGTAGCCGTCCCGGTCCCGGTCCCGGCCCCGG
>DATCLV010000832.1:0-6133 GCA_036563745.1 Acidimicrobiales bacterium
ACCGTGTTCCACCTGCACGTCCACGTGGTGCCCCGCTACCAGGGCGACGCCATGCCCCACCTGTGGCCCACCCCGCCCGCCGGAATCAGGGCCGAGCCACCCACCGAAAGCGGGCACCCGTGATCGACCCCATGACTGCCATGTACGCCGCGGTCGAAGCCACCGCCGAAGGCAAGGCCGCCGAAATCCAGCTCGAGTGGCGCGAGGTCACCGACGACCACATCGACCAACCCGGCACCGAGACCACGCTCACCATCACCATCCGCCGCGAGGTCAAACCCGTCAACCTCCTCGCCCACCAGTTCGTCACCGACCAAAGGGAGGCGGGGGGAGATGGCGGGACCTAACGCCTTCGCCCTCCCACCGCCCTTCGCGACCAGCCCGCGCCCGGCCGGGCCCGACCCCTTCGCGCTCGCCGCCGACCTCCTCGACCCCCCGCCCCCCAACCCCGAACTCGTCTCACCCATAGCGTTCGCCGAGAAACGCAGCCGCGGCCAGTGGAAACGAGCCCGCCACCTCGAGCTGATCGAGCAGGCGTGCCTCGACTGCGTCAACAACGCCGGCCGGCTCATCCTCGCCGTCAGCATCCGCCACGGAAAGACCGAGTTCGCCCGCTGGTTCGCCGCCTGGTACCTCGGCACCCACCCCGACAACCGCATCATCCTCGCCGGCCACGAAGCCGACTTCGCCGCCCGCCACGGCCGCGCCGCCCGAGACATCCTCTCCGAATACGGACCCGAGGTCTTCGGCGTCCACGTCTCCCGCCGCAGCGAAGCCGCCAACCGGTGGGACCTCGAACGCCCCCACACCGGCGGCATGCTCACCGTCGGCGTCGGCGGCTCACCCATCGGCCGCGGCGCCGACCTGCTCATCGTTGACGACCCCGTCAAGTCCTACGCCGACGCCATGAGCCCCCTCAAGCGAGAGCGGCTCAAGGAGTGGTGGACCGGCACCATGGTCTCCCGTATCGAACCCGGCGGCGCCGTCATCCTGATCATGGCCCGCTGGCACGAGGACGACCTCGCCGGGTTCCTCACCCGCGAATCCGACGACGAGTGGACCGTCCTGCGGCTCCCCGCCATCGCCGAAGCCGACGACCCCATGGGCCGCAAGCCCGGCGAAGCCCTCTGGCCCGAGCGGTACCCGCTCCACGAGCTCGAGCGGCGCCGCCGAGAGATGTCCCTCACCTTGGGCGAGGTCGTGTGGCTCGCCCAGGCCCAGCAGCGGCCCACCGCCCCCGAGGGCGGCATGTTCCCCGAGCGCCGCTGGGCGTTCATGCCCGCCCACGAGGTCCCCGACGGGCTCCGCTGGGTGCGGGCCTGGGACCTCGCCGCCACCGAAGACGGCGGCGACTACACGGTCGGGTGCCGCATGGCCCGCCTGCCTGACGGCCGGTTCGTCATCGACGACGTCGTCCGCGGCCAGTGGGACTCGAGGCGGGTACGCACCGAGATCGCCGCCGCCGCGAACCGGGATCCGCTCTCCACCCACGTCGAGCTGCCGCAGGACCCGGGCCAGGCCGGCAAGGACCAGGCGCAGCAGCTGGTCGCGATGCTCGCCGGCCGGAGCGTCACCGCCCGCATCCAGTCAGGGTCGAAGGAGGTGCGGGCCACGGGCTACTCGGCGCAGCAGCAGGCGGGGAACGTCGTGCTGGTCGAGGGCGACTGGAACGGGGCGTGGGTGGCGGAGCACCGGGGCTTCCCGCGTGGCGCGCACGACGACCAGGTGGATGCTGCGGCGACGGCGTTCAACTTCTTGGCGGGGACTCCGGCGGAGCCGGCGCAGGGGAAGTCGCCGGCGGCCCGCACCACCAGGCGAGGCGCCGCGCTGGCTCAGCGGACCGGCGGCAGGATCGTGGCCTGAACATGCGTCGGCCCCGGCGGCCGGTGGGGGACCGCCGGGGCCGACACGACCCACGTCGAGGTCAGTACTCCTGCTGGTGCAGGTACTCGGGGCCGAGCATCGCGGACGCCCCGTGCAGCGCCACCACCTGGTCGGTCACGTCGACGCCCTCGGCCGTCACGTAGCTGTCGCCGGTCCAGTAGACGTGGCAGCTCAGCTCGATGCCGTCGCTGTTCGTGACGAAGAGAATCGCCACCGGCTGGGAGTAGTCGACCCAGGGGCCCGGTGGGGGAGCGGGGCTGAACAGGTCCTCGAGCCAGCCCATCGGGTCAGCTGCGGGTGCGGCCGCCAACGGCGCCGGTGGTCGAGGTGCAGGGGGCGTCGGGCAGGTCCACAGGCGGCTCCCTTCGGTGGTCGTGTAGCTGCCGTCTCACCCAGTTTATACACTCACGTGTAATCTGTATAGAGGCTAGGCGGCCCCAGGTCGGCAACTGCGGTAAGACATCGGTATGGCGACATTGCAGGTCAAAGAGTTCGACAGCGGCCTCCACCGCCGCCTGCGGGTGGCCGCGGCCGAACGCGAGCTGACCCTCAAGGAGGTCACCGAGCTGGTCGTCAAGCTCGGCCTGGAACGCCTCGAGGCCCTCGACCACAAGGAGAGCGACGACGGATGACGAGGTTGACGTTCGAGGCGGGTGAGCGGTGAAGGCGATCGAGAGGCCGCGGTACGACCCGGGCCCGTGCCCCGAGTGCCGCGGCCGGGACGTCGACGTCGACTGGCTCCACCTGCTCGACATCCGCGGCGACCTCGACGAGTGGCTGCCCGGTTGGCTCACGTGCCTCAACCCGAGCTGCGGCCACGTCTGGTCGTCCCGCACGGCGGCGGCCGACTACGAGCGCGAGCCTGACAGCCCAGCCGGTGCCGGGCGCCCGTGGTGGCGGCGCGCTCTCGGCCGCCTGCGACCCCGGAGGGCCAAGGCGTGACCGGGACCGACGACGTCGACCGGGACGACACGCTCGCCAGGGCCCGCTCCGAGATCACCGCGTTCGACGCCTACGCCCGAGCGCGCGGGGTCTCGCTGTCGGCCACCTCGTGCGCCGCGATCGCCGAGTTCCTCCGGTCACTCCTCGCCCTCGCCGAGGTCGACCGGGTGCGGGCGGCCGCCATGCGGCTGCTCGACAACGTGGACCCGTATGGCAGCGCGCTCGAGGTCGAGCACGGCGCTGATGGTGAGGAGCTGTACGGCGACCTGGCCGAGGCCCTGGGCCTGCCCCGTCGGCCGCCGAGTCATCCCGCGGCGCCACCTCGCAACGTGGCTGCGCACGGGCGACGAGTGGGTGAGATACCAGGAGACCAACCCGTGAGCGAGCACCACTGCCCCACGTGCGGCCAGAAGATGACGGCCTACTCCGCGCAGCTGAGCGACACGCCGCCCGACTGGGACCGGCCCGCGAGAACGCCGGGCTACTACGCCGAGCCGTGCGGCCACCCGGTCCTCGTGGTGGAAGGCGCCGCCGGCCTTCGCTTCGTGGAGCCTCCCGCGGACCTCCTCAAGCTCGACTACTCGCCGCGGGATACCCAGGAGGACGACAGCCAGTGAGACTCCGCAAGAGCAAGAGCCTCGCCGAGATCGCGGCGTACGCCGAGGACGTGGCGACGATCGTCGGCGATGAACTCGGCTGGGATGAGACGACCCGCACCGTGTTCCTCTCCAACTACGAGAAGAACACCTTCGGCAACGGCATCCCTCCCTACTTCGAGTTCATCGCCGACGAACCGATCTCCGCTCGGTTCCGGTTGAAGCCCAACCCCGACGTCGGCGCCTGGGCGCTGCGCCTGTCGTTCTACCCCGTCGTCCGGACGCCGCCAGATCATCCGGACGAGGTGCGGGCACGGTCGGTCACGGACCGCCTGGCCGACGCCTACCGCGGCATCACGTGACCGAGAAGCCCCAATACCGACCGTCAGAACTGCCTTGACAATCATCGCCGTCCTGTTCGGCGCCGGCCTGCGCCTCCAGGAGTCCCTGGACCTCGAACCCCGGGACCTCGACACTGAGGCTCAAACCGTGCGGGTCCGGGAGGGCAAGGGCCGCCGGGCCCGGCTGGTGGGCATCGACACGTACTCGTGCGCTCTCATCGACCGGTGGATGGACCGACGCCGCAAGCTCGGCCTCGGTCCCCGGCACCGCGTGTTCTGCACGTACTCGGCCGGGAACTTCGGTCAGCCGTTACAGCAGCGGTACGTGCGGCTGGCGTTGAAACGGCTCGGGGAGCGGGCGGAGATCACGAAGCGCGTCCATCCCCATGGGCTGCGGCACTCGCCATCGACTGGATGTGGCGCGACCACCAGTGCCAGCGCCCGACCTCGAGGCCATCGTCCGCGACCTGATCGACCCGGACGAGTGCGACCTCGACCACCACGGCTACTGCCAGGCACACGGCTGGCTACAAGAGGGCGAGTGCCCCCACGCCCGGGCTAAAGCGCTGCTCGCCGGCGAGTGACCGCCAGCACCTATCGTTGCTGGCGATGGAGGTGTTCCCCGTCCAGATCACGATCGATGGGCACACCCACGCCACCTGCAAGATGTTCGTCGACGCCACCGGCACCCGCATCTACCGGTGGGACCCCACCGCCAGGGCCGGCGTGCCCGTCCTCGAGACGCCGGCCGTCGCCCAGGGCGGGCCCCGCACCTGGCGCATCGAGACCGGCGACGGCGAGCTCAAGGTGACGAAGGCCGGGGGCTGCGGGTGCTCGAACCCGCTCAAGCGGTGGCGGCCCGACCCCGGCGCCGCCCGGGCCGTCGCCGGATGAGCGCTCCCAAGGGCGAGGACTGGGCCAACGCCAGCGCTCGAGCCACACGCTGACCGTGGACTCGCTCACCCTCCTGCTGGCGTTCCTCGCCGTCTACCGGCTCACGATCCTCGTCACCGCCGACGAGATCACCCGCCCGTGGCGCGACCGCACCACCGAGGTCCTGCTCGGCCACCGGCTCGAACGCCAGCACGACGGCAGCCCCGCCATCCAGATCAGCGACGGCACCCTCGGCAAGGCCCGCTGCCGCTGCGGCTACGAACGCCTCTTCGACCCCGGCAGCCTCGAGGACCGCAACACCGCCGTCGACCTCGTCACGGCGCACGTCCGGGACCAGAACGCCCTCGAGGCCGAGTCCGACAGCCTCCGGGCCCGGGCCGCCTACCTGATCGGCTGCGAGTGGTGCGCCTCCACGTGGATCGCTCCGCTCGTGGTGGCGTCGGCGCTCGCCTGGGGGGACGGCTGGGGCTGGCAGCTGGCCGCCGGCAGCCTGGCCGCGAGCGCTGTGACCGGCGCCATCGCCAGCTACGCCCGCCCCTGACCGGGCGCGCGGCCCGGCCGCGGCCGCCCGCCCCACGCCAGGTCACCGCCGATCACCCAGAGCGATAGCTACGATCGCGGCCATCGTGACCACAGATGGCCCGGGCCGGGGGTAACCGGTGACGACCCGCACCGTCACGCGCCCCACGACGCCACCCCGAGCGCGCGGCATCACCGCCGCCGCACGCCGCATCAACCTCACCACCCGCGAAGGCCGCAAGCTCGCCCGCAAACCCGAGAAGTGGCAGGAAGAGGGCTGGGCCTACTACGACGCCCTCGCCCCCGTGAAGTTCGGGGCCGGGTTCATGGGCAACGCCATGTCCCGCATCCGGCCTTTCGCCGGCTACATCGTCGACCCCGACGAACCCCCCGTCCAGATCTTCGACGTCGCCGAGAAGAGCGACACGACCCTCCCCGCCGGCCTCGCCGAAGCCGCCGACGAAGAACTCGCCCGCATCGGCTCCAGCCCCGACGGCTGGCCCGGCATCATGCGCCTCGCCGGGATCAACCTCGTCGTCGCCGGCGAGTTCTACCTGATCGGCGAACCCTCCGAGGACAACGAGCTGGCCGACGAGACCTGGTCCGTGCACTCGTCGACCGCGCTCGAGGTCAAGGGCCAGCAGGTGCGACTCAAGGAGACCCCCTCCGACCGGGGCCGCGAACTCGCCCCCGACGCCCTCGTGTACCGGATCTGGCGGCGGCACGCACGCTGGGCCGGCGACGCCGACTCCAACCTCCGAGCCGCGCTCGACACCGCCGAGGAACTCGTCATCTACGGGCGGGTGCTCCGGGCCATCGCCAAGTCCGCCGCCCACGCCGGCATCGTCACCATCCCCGCGGAGCTCGACCCGCCCGGCGGGCAGCGGGCGCTTCCCGAGGACGACCCGGACGCCCCCGGCCCCGACCCTGACGCCGCCGGCGGCGGCGACGACGAAC
>DATCLV010000838.1:0-2221 GCA_036563745.1 Acidimicrobiales bacterium
GCCCAGCGCCGTCTGGAGGGCCTCCGGGCCCTGCCTCCGGAGGAGCGCGTCCCGCTCGTGCTGGTCGACGCCGAGGGGTTCAGCCTCGAGGCCACCGCCCGCATCCTCGGCCGCAGCGAGAGCGAGACGGCCGCCGACCTCACGCGCGCCCGCTACCGCTGGCGCGCCTTCGTGGTGGGCGACCCCGCGCAGCTGCCCAAGGAGGCCGTGGTCGAGCTGCCCCCGCCCGCCGACGACGAGGCCGAGCCGCCGCCCCCGGCGCAGCTCGCCGAGATCGACCGGGCGATCCCCGAGCTCGGCGGCCACGTGAAGGTCGTGAAGCCCGGTGCCGAGCCCTCGGCGGACGTGGCGCCGGCCGCCTCGTCGCCGTCTGCCGCGTCGCGGCGCCGCTCCCGTGGCCGGGGGAAGGCGACCATCGCGGCCGCCACCACCGACGCCCACGAGCCCCGGCCGGACGAGGCGGCCGAGAACTGATGGCCCGATCCCGCAAGTCCCAACGCCGCCGCCCCACCAAGCAGGCCGCACCCCGCAGCCGGGCGACGGCCAGGCCGCCCGTGGGCGACGACGACCCCACGGAGCCGATGACCGCCGAGGCGGACGCTGCGGCAGCCTCCGGCGCGGCGCCGTCCCCGACCGACGGCGACGGTGCCACCGGTGCCGACGCGGCCCGCTCGGAGGTCGAGTCGCCGGCCGACGACCGGTCCGCGGCCGCCGAGGCGCAGGGCGAACGGGAGCAGGACAGCAAGAACGACGACGCCACCCCGTCGTCGACCAGCCGCCGGGGTCGCCGGACCCGGCCGAAAGCCGCCTCGTCGAGCACGAGCGGAACGACGGCGCCGACCGCGAACGGGAAGACCGAGCAGCCGGCCACCGGCGGTGAGGCCGTGGCCGCGGCCGGTCGGGCCGAGATCGACCGTGACGACGGCGACGGCGAGGTCGAGACCGGGGCGCCGGCCGGCGAGGCGACGACGCCGCGGAACGAGAAAGCGACCACGGCCGATGCCCAGGTCCCGGACGACCGCGCCGAGGACGCGGCGGGTGACACCGGCGCGCCGGGCGGCGAGCCCGAGGGCGTGACGGCGGGCGAGGCGGTCGGCGGGCAGGCCGCGACCGCCGACGGCGAGGGGGCCGGCGAGGGTCCCGGTCCGGACGCCGAGCCGACGGGCGACGGGGGCCCGACCTCGACCGCACCCGCCGCACCCGCAACGACCGCCGCACCCGGTGCGACGGCGACGGACGCCCGGCCGAGCGGTGCCGAGGCGGCGGCCGGCGGGGACGGTGACCAGATCGACGTGGCGGCCGGGCGGCCGGTGCGCGACGGCGACGGCGACGGCGACGCCGAGGCCGCGGCCGGCGGCGAGCCGTCGGACGACGGCGACCCGGCGGTCGGCGGGGTCGCCGATCCGGCGCAGCGTCCGGCCGCCGTGGCGACCGGATCGTCGGCGGCCGACCCCACCGCGGCCGACGGGTCCCACGCCGTGGCCGACGGGACCCACGCGGCGACCGGCGCGGACGACGCCGACGACGCCGACGACGCGCACGGCACCCACGCCGACGACGACGACATCACGGGCGAGGGCGTGGCCGTGGGCGGGGGCCGGGAGCGGGACGCCAGGGCGGCGACCCCGTCGGGCGAGCACGCCCCGCAGGACGGACGAGGCGCCGGTGTCGGCGCCGGTCCGGCCGGGGGCCGGGGCAACTCACGGCAGCGGGCCCTGCGGGCCGCGCTCGCCACGCTGCCCGTGCCCGAGCCGGGCCCGTCGTTCTGGGTCGACATCGACCGGGCCATGGAGGAGCAGCCGCCGCTGGCCATCACCGCCCGGCCCGCCATCCGGCCCATCACCGAGCCGCCGCCCCTCAGCCAGCCCTCGCTGTCGCACCACCTGGGCGGCTCCGCGGTCCTGGTGCGATCGGGAACCGGCGATGACCTCGGCCGCGGCGACGGCGGCGGCGGCGACCTCGACGACCGCGACGGCAGCGGCGCGCCCATCGGCGACCTCGACGACGGCGACGCCAAGGTCACCACGATCGGCAGCGCCGGCCGGGCCAGCACGGGCGGCCCCGGCGGCCCCGGCACGCTCGGCGACGGCAGCCCCGCCACCGACCCGTTCCGGCGCTTCGCCGACGCCAGCAAGGCCAACAGCCGCACCACGGCGATCATCGCCGTCCTCGTGGTGCTCGCCATCCTCATCGCCGGCAACGCCCTCAACCGCGCCGGCAA
>DATCLV010000839.1:0-3954 GCA_036563745.1 Acidimicrobiales bacterium
CTCCAGCACCGCCCGGTCCCACCCGTTGGTCTCGACCATCAGGTCGCCGTAGCCCTGCAGGTAGGTGGCGAGGCGGCCGACGGTCTTCTTGCGCCGCAGGTCCTCGGGTAGGCCGTCGTGGACGGTGGCGTAGCACGACCAGATCCGCACGCCCGCCGGGTCGCGGCCGGCCTGCTCGGCGGACTCCCGCACGATGCGCACGGCCCGCTCGACGGTGGCGTCGGGGAAGAACGTGTGCAGCACCACCATGTCCATGGCCCGGCCGGCGAAGGCGAGCGAGTTGGGCCCGAAGGCGGTGAAGCCGAGCGGGATGTCCTCGTCGAACGAGCTGTCGAGGTGGAGGACCGGGAACTTCCCGGCCGGCCCGTCGTGGCCCAGCACCACCTCGCCCCGGAACAGGCGCCGGAGCAGGCCGGCGATGTCCTCGAGCTGGGCGGTGGTGATCCGGGGGATGCCGTAGGCGTCGAACAGCGGGGCGATGCCGCGGCCGAGGCCGAGCGTGAAGCGCCCGCCGGTGAGCCGGTGCATGGTCGTGGCGTAGGACGCGGTGACGATGGGGTGGCGGGTGTTGTGGTTGGTGGCGGCCGTGGCGATGCCGAGGGTCGACGAGAC
The DNA here is from genome assembly GCA_036563745.1 of Acidimicrobiales bacterium. Lineage (GTDB taxonomy): Bacteria > Actinomycetota > Acidimicrobiia > Acidimicrobiales > VFJN01 > DASXTK01. The sequence goes on from DATCLV010000839.1 coordinate 613, forward strand.
GGCGCCCACCGCGCCCGACAGCGTGACGGCCTCCTTGATGTTGAACCGCTCCGAGACGAAGGCGCTCCCGAGGCCCAGCGCCTCGGCGTCGGCGACCTCGGTGAGCAGCTCGGCGGGGGACTGCGGCGCCCCGGCGAGCGTGTAGAACCCGAGCTCGTTGAGCTGCTGACCCGTCACTGAACGACGGTACCACGGCGCTGAACGGAGGTTCCGGGCCGGGGTGGGCCCGCCGGTTCGGGTGCCACGATGCGCAGCCGGCGCATACACGGGCGCGCCCGATGCGCCGGGTTCCGGGGTGGGCCCGCCGGTTCGGGTGCCACGATGCGCAGCCGGCGCATACACGGGCGCGCCCGATGCGCCGAGGATCGCGGCCGCCACGGCACGTGGCGGCGGTAGCGTGAGCCCGCCCTATGGCGGAGCACATCTTGCGGTTGGCCTGCCCGGATCGCCCCGGGATCGTGGCGAGCGTCGCCGAGGGCCTGCTCGCGCTCGACGGCAACATCCTGGAGAACGCCCAGTTCCGCGACGAGGCCACCACCACCTTCGTCATGCGCACCCGGTTCTCCACGCCGGTCGAGGACCCCGACGAGATCGCCGCCGCCCTCGGCCCGCGGGTCGAGGCGCTCGGCGCCGAGCTGCACGTCCGGCCCGTCGAGCGGCGGATGCGGGTGCTGGTGATGGTGTCGAAGGTCGACCACTGCCTGCTCGACCTCCTGTACCGGGTCGGCATGGACGAGATGCCGATCGACGTGCGCCTCGTCGTGTCGAACCACACCGACCTGGCCGACACCGCCGCCCGCCACGGCATCCCGTTCGTCCACGTGCCGGTCACCCCCGAGACCCGCGACCGGGCCGAGGACCGGCTCCTCGAGCTGGTCGAGGAGCACGACGTCGAGCTGGTCGTGCTGGCCCGCTACATGCAGATCCTCTCGCCCCGGGTGTGCGACGCGCTGGCCGGGCGGATCATCAACATCCACCACTCGTTCCTGCCCGGCTTCGCCGGCGCCCGCCCCTACCACCAGGCCTGGGAGCACGGCGTCAAGCTCATCGGCGCCACCGCCCACTACGTCACCGCCGAGCTCGACGACGGCCCGATCATCGACCAGGACGTGGCCCGGGTCTCGCACACCCACACCGTGCGCCAGATGCAGGTGGTGGGCCGCGACCTTGAGCGCGTCGTGCTGTCCCACGCCGTCCGGGCGCACGCGGAGGACCGCGTGTTCGTCCTCGGCCGGCGAACCGTCGTCTTCCCCTGACAGGGATAGCGTCGGTCCCCATGGCCACGTTGGTCGCCTTCCACGCTCACCCGGACGACGAGTGCATGTCCCAGTCGGGCACGCTCGCCAAGGCCGCCGCGGCCGGGCACCGGACCGTCATCGTCTACGCCACCCGCGGGGAGGTCGGCGAGGTCGCCGACGGGTTCCTCGACCCCGGCGAGACGCTGGTCCAGCGGCGCATGGCCGAGGCGCGGCGGTCCGCCGAGGTGCTGGGCGTCGCCCGGATCGAGTGGCTGGGCTACCGGGACTCCGGGATGATGGGCACCCCCGACAACGACGACCCGCGCTGCTTCTGGCAGGCCGACGTCGAGGAGGCCGCCACCCGGCTGGCCGACATCCTCCGCGGCGAGGACGCCGACGTGCTCACCGTCTACGACGTCAACGGCCACTACGGGCATCCCGACCACCTGCAGGTGCACCGGGTCGGCGTCCGGGCCGGCGAGCTTGCCGCCACCCCGCACGTGCTGGAGCTCACCTGGGACCGCGACCACATGCGGGCGATGATGCAGGCCGCCGCGGCGACGCTGGGCGACGCCATGCCGGAGCTGCCCGACTTCGAGGCGATGGGCATCGAGTTCGGCACCCCGGGCGACCGGATCACCACCCGGGTCGACGTGCGCGACTACCTCGACCTGAAGCGCCGGTCGATGGAGGCCCACGCCAGCCAGGTGCAGGACACCGGCCCGCTGCTCGCCCTGCCGCCCGACGCCTTCCGCGAGGCGCTCGGCACCGAGTTCTACATCCGCCGGGGCGTGCCCGCGGGCACCCGGGACGACGACGTCTTCGCGGGCCTGCCGGCGCCCGACAGCGGCGGGAACGGGGCCGGGAACGGCGGTCCCCGGTCGTCGCGCGCCGACGTCATGTGACGATCTGACGGCGACCTGACGACGCCCTGACCGACCGATCAGGACGCTCGGTAGCGTCGGGAGCGCGACACGAGAACCCGGATCTCCGAAGGGAGGCGAGGGTGGCAGAGACGGTGATCCACGGGGTGTGCGACCCGCGGTTCGGCGCCGTGCGCACGGCGTTCGCCGCGAACTTCGACCGGGGGGAGGAGCTCGGCGCCAGCGTCGCCGTCACCCTGGAAGGGCGGACCGTCGTCGACCTGTGGGCCGGCGACGCCGACCGGTCGGGGCGACCGTGGGAGGCCGACACGATCGTCAACGTCTGGTCGACCACCAAGACCATGGCGGCCACGTGCCTCCTGGTGCTCGCCGACCGCGGCGACGTCGACCTCGAGGCCCCCGTGGCCACGTACTGGCCCGAGTTCGCGGCCAACGGCAAGGAGCGGGTGACCGTCGCCCACGTGCTCGGCCACACCGCCGGCTTGCCCGGCTGGGACCCGCCGATCGACCCCGAGGTGCTCTACGACTGGGACACGGCGGTCGGCGTGCTCGCGGCCCAGGCGCCGTGGTGGGAGCCGGGCACCGCCAGCGGCTACCACGCCCTCACCCAGGGCTACCTGCTCGGCGAGGTGGTGCGGCGGGTGACCGGCCGCTCGATCGGCACGTTCTTCCGGGAGGAGATCGCCGGCCCGCTGGGCGCCGACTTCCACATCGGGCTGCCCGAGGCCGACGAGCCGCGGGTGGGGGAGATGATCCCCTCCGGTGTCACGCTGGCCGACGTGGGGTTCGAGCCGACCAGCATCGCCTACCGGGCCCTCGGTAGCTGCCCGCTCGACGGGTCGGAGCCCAACACGCGGGCGTGGCGGGCGGCGGAGATCCCGGCGGCCGGCGGCACCGGCAACGCCCGGGCCGTGGCCCGGGTCCACGCGGCGCTGGCCAACGGCGGCACCGTCGACGGCGTGCGGCTGCTGTCGCCGGCGGGCGTCGAGCGCATCTTCACCGAGCGCAGCCACCGGGTCGACGAGGTGCTGGGGGTGAAGCTCCGCCTCGGCACCGGGTTCGGGCTCGGCAACGAGGTCGTCACGCTCAGCCCCAGCCGGCGGTCGTGCTTCTGGGGCGGGTGGGGCGGCTCGGTGGCGGTGATCGACCTCGACACCCGCATGTCGATCGCCTACGTGATGAACCGGATGTCGGGTAGCATGGTCGGCGACCTGCGTGGC
>DATCLV010000840.1:0-4190 GCA_036563745.1 Acidimicrobiales bacterium
GCTGCGGCCCCCTCCCCCGTCACGGCCCCGGCCGGCGCGCCGGCGCCGCCCGGGCAATCGGGCCAACCAGGGGTCGAGCGTGGTCGTCGTCATCCGGTGCCTCCCGCCGCATCTCCGCCGACGCCGGTGCCACCCCCACCGGCCAGGACGTGCTCCCGGACGGCGCGGGCGAAGTCGTCGCCCCGCTCGCCGTAGGAGCGGTACCAGTCGAAGCTGGCGCACCCGGGCGACAGCAGCACCGCGTCGCCCGCCTCGGCCAGGCCGGCCGCGAGCGTCACGGCCTCGTCCATCGACGCGGCCGGCCGCACCGGCACCCCGGTGGGGGCGAACGCGGCCGCCACCTCGGACGCGGCGTCGCCGATCGCCACCACGGCCCGGGCGCGGGGCGCCGCCGCAGCCAGCTCGCCCAGGTCGAGGCCCTTGTTGCGGCCCCCGGCGATCAGCACCAGCGACGGGAACGCCTCCACGGCGGCCAGCACCGCGTGGGGCGTGGTGGCCTTGGAGTCGTCGTACCAGCGCACCCCACCAGCCTCGCCCACCAGCGCCACGCGGTGGGGGAGCCCCGTGAAGGCGCGCAACGCCGCCCGGACCCCGTCGACCGTGCCGCCGCCGGCCAGCGCCGTCGAGACCGCCGCGAGCGCGTTGAGCAGGTCGTGGGGGAAGCGGCGGGGCAGCTCGTCGACCGGGACCAGGGCGTCGCCGTCGGCGGTCACCAGCACGCCGTCGACCACCGCGGCCGCGCCCTTCCCGGCCCGGGCGACGGCGTCGGCACCGAGCCCGAAGCCCAGCCGGCGGCCGGGCGCGGCGGCCAGGTGGCGGGCCACGACCGGGTCGTCGAGCGAGCCGATCGCCACGTCCTGGGGTCGCTGGTCGCGCCAGATGCGCGCCTTCGCGGTCTCGTACTCCACCAGCGAGCGGTGGTTGTCGAGGTGGTCCGGCGCGAAGTTGAGCCAGGTCCCGACGGCGGGCGCGAAGCGCTGCGAGTGGTCGAGCCGGAACGACGACGCCTCCACCACGAACACGTCGATGGTCGGGTCGCCGATGGCGGCCACCAGCGGCACCGGCGTGTTCCCCACGGCCCGGGCGGCGAGGCCCGACGCCTCCAGCATCCGGCAGGTGAGGGTGGTGACCGTGGTCTTGCCGTCGGTGCCGGTGATGGCGAGCAGCGGCCGGTCGTCCCACCGGGCCGCCAGGTCGAACTCCGACAGCACCGGGGTGCCGTGCTCACGGGCCAGCTCGAACGCCGGGTGGGTGGCGGGCAGGCCGGGTGCGGGCAGCAGCGCGGCGGCGCCCCGCACCAGCCCGGACAGCGCGGCGTGGTCGGGGGCGGCGACCAGCTCGAGGCCGAGCTCCCGGGCGGCGTCGGCCGCGGCCGGGCCGGGGCGGTCGTCGACCGCCACCACGTCCTCCCCGTGCTCCACGAGGGCGCGCGCCACGGCGGCGCCGGTCACGCCGAAGCCGACGACGAGGTGGGGACGGGGGTCGGGGGTGGGGTCGGGCATGTCGGGGTCAGCCTCCGGGCCGATCGGTGCTGCAGACGGGGTCGGCCAGCTCCGTCTCGCCGGTGCACACCTCGCGCCGGTCGAAGCCGCCGGTGGAGCCGAAGTCGGCGTAGTAGATGCCGAGCGCCACGGCCGTGGCCATCAGCGCCATCAGCCAGAAGCGGACGATCACCGTGGTCTCGGGCCAGCCACCCAGCTCGAAGTGGTGGTGGACGGGGGCCATGCGGAAGATCCGCCGCTTGAACAGCTGGAAGCTGCCCACCTGGAGGATCACCGACAGGGTCTCGAACACGAACACCGAGCCGACGATCGGCAGCAGGAGCTGGGCGTTGAGCGTGAGCGCCAGCGCGGCGAGGCCGGCGCCGATCGCCAGCGACCCGGTGTCGCCCATGAACACCTGCGCCGGCGGTGCGTTCCACCACAGGAACCCGATGATGGCGCCGACCATGGCGGCGGCGATCACCGCCAGGTCGAGGGCGTGGTTGACCTTGTAGACCTCGGGGTTCCGGAAGTCCCAGAAGGCGATGACGGTGAGGGCCAGGTAGGCGTAGGTGGAGATGCCGCCGGCCAGGCCGTCGAGGCCGTCGGTGATGTTGACGGCGTTGGTGGTGCCGAGGATCAGCAGCACCGCCCAGATGCACCAGCCGACGTCACCCAGCTCCCAGCCCGGCTCGCTGTAGCGGGTGAAGCTGAGCGTGGTCTCGATGTCGGTCCACAGGACCGTGCCCACCGCGAACCCGACGGCCACGAGGAGCAGGCCGCCCATCTTGGCCCGCTTGTTGAGGCCGAGGTTCCGCTCGTGGCTGATCTTGATCCAGTCGTCGAGCGCCCCGACCATCGCCGCGGTGGCGATCGCCAGCATCACCAGCAGGCCGCTGCGGGTGAACAGGAGGCCGCCGTGCAGGTGGGCCAGGGCGTAGCCGACGGCGGCGGCCACCACGACGGCGACGCCGCCCATGGTGGGCGTGCCGGCCTTGCGGATGTGGCCCTCGACGTCCTCGTGGATCGGCTGGCCCATGCGGTGCTCCCGCAGCCAGTCGATGAGGTAGCGGGTGCCCACCAGCGACACGGCGAGGCTGATGCCCGCGGCGATCAGCATGGGGACCACTAGCGCGCCCCCTCCCCCGTGTGGCCGAGAGCCGCGAGCGCCGCTCGGGCCTCGACCCGGTCGTCGAAGGGGACGACGACGTCGCCGGTGGTCTGCGTGGTCTCGTGGCCCTTGCCGGCCACCAGGACCAGGTCGCCGGGACCGGCGGCGCGGACGGCGGCGGCGATCGCCTCCCGCCGGTCGGGCACCACCTCGACGGCGGCGCGCGCCGCACCCGACCCGGGCCCGCCCCCGGGCCCACCCGCACCGCCGGGGATGCCGGCCACGATCTCGTCGATGATCGCCAGCGGGTCCTCCGAGCGCGGGTTGTCCGAGGTGACCACCACCCGGTCGGCCAGCCGGGCGGCGACGGCGCCCATCACCGGCCGCTTGGTGGCGTCGCGGTCGCCGCCGCAGCCGAAGACGACGATCACCTTGCCCTCCCCCACCAGCTCCCGGCAGGTCACCAGCGCCTGCTCGAGGGCGTCGGGCTTGTGGGCGTAGTCGACCAGCACCGCGAAGGGCTGCCCGGCCACCACCGGCTCGAACCGCCCGGCGGGCGGCGCGGCCGACCGGAGACCGGCGGCGACGGTGGCGGCATCGATGCCGAGGACGTGGGCCACGGTGGCGGCACCCAGGGCGTTGGCGGCGTTGAAGCGCCCGGGGAGCCCCACCGAGACGGGGGTGCCGCGCCAGGTGAAGCGGCAGCCGTCGGCCCGGACCTCCAGGTCGGTGACGTCGGTCTCGAGGCTGTAGGTGGTCACGGAGACGCGATCGCCCGGAGGCGCCGTCGCGTTGCGCCGCGCGAGGTCGTCGGCGAGCCGCCGGCCCCAGGGATCGTCGACGCACACCACCGCCTGCGTGGTGAAGTCGGGGCGGAACAGGCGCGCCTTGGCGGCGAAGTAGTCGTCCATGCTGGGGTGGAAGTCGAGATGGTCGCGCGACAGGTTGGTGAAGACGGCCACGGCGAAGCGCGTCCCGTCCACGCGGTGCAACTCGATGCCGTGCGACGACACCTCCATCACCACCGCCTCGCGCCCAGTGTCGCGCTCCCGTGCCAGCATCGCCTGCAGCTCGGTGGCGTCCGGGGTGGTGTGGGCCCCCGACAGCGTCCCGATCAGCCCGCTGGACCGGCCCGCCGCCTCGAGGATCGAGCGGACCAGGTGGGTGACGGTGGTCTTCCCGGCCGTCCCGGTGACCCCCACCACGGTCAGCGCCTCCGACGGCCGGCCCCAGAACGCGGCGGCGAGCGGGCCCATCGCCGCCCGCACGTCGGGGACCACCACCTGGGGGATCCGGTCGTCGCCCTCGGCGAGCACCACCGGGTGGTCGACCACCAGGGCCACGGCCCCGGCGGCCACCGCTCGGTCGGCCAGGTCGTGGCCGTCGACCCGGGCCCCGCGCACGCAGCAGAACAGCGCCCCGGGGGCCACGTCGCGCGTGTCGTGGACGACGGCGGTCACCTCGGGACCGCTCCACCCGCCGCCCGCCGCGGCGTCGCCCGCGTCGGCGTCCGCGCCCCGCGCGACCTTCGTCCCCGCCAGCACCACGTGCGCGGTGCCGGCGAGCGTCGCCACCAGCTCGCCCAGGAACACGGCCGC
>DATCLV010000841.1:0-6372 GCA_036563745.1 Acidimicrobiales bacterium
GGCGGGAGCGGCGCCGACACCACGGCCGCCGAGCCCGAGGCCACCACCACGACCGCACCGGACGTCCGCACGCTCGCCCCCACCGACGCCCTCGACCTCGCCCTCGACCGCCTCCGTACCGCCGGCACGTTCACCTACCAGGGCACGTCGCTGGCCACCGACGTCAGCCCGATCCGGCCCGGCGTGTGGCTCACCGTCGAGCTGACCCACACCGGCGAGGCCGACCTGGCCGCCGGCGAGCTCCACGACATCGGCGTCGCCGACGACGGCCGGGCCACCGAGACCGTCACCGACGGCACCATCGTGTGGGGCCGCGAGGCCGACAGCGTCGAGGCGCTGGACGACACCGGCTACCTCACGATCGGCGCCCCCAGCGAGGTGCCGGAGCCCTCGGGCGCCCTGCTGCTGCCGACCTGGCTGGAGGCGGCGACCACCGTCGAGGACCTGCCCGACGACGGCAGCGGCCTGCGCCGCCTGCGCGTGGTGGTGCCGGCCGACGTGTTCGGGGTGATCGTCGACGGCGAGCCGGCGGTCGACGCCGAGGTGGTGCTGGGCCTCGACACGACGGGCAACCCGGTGCGGGTGGAGGTCGGGACGATCGGCGGGCCGCCACTGCGGCTGACGCTCGACCTGGTGCTGGGCGCCCCCGTCGTCGTCGACGTGCCCGAGCCGCCGGCGACCGACGACGCCACGACGACCGACGACTCGACGGGCGACGCCGACGCCGACGACGGGATAGGGACCGGGACCGGCGACACGAGCGACACCGGCGACTGACCCACGACGACCCGACGACGACCCGGCCGCGGCGTCCGGGGTGCCTCCCGGGCACCACTACCGTGAGCGGTCATGGTCGAGCTGGCCGGGGTGCCGCTGGAGCACCCGCTCATGAACGCTGCCGGGACGTGCAAGACCGCCGACGACGTCGCCCGCCTGGCCCGGTCGGCGGTCGCCGCGGTGGTGGTCGGGTCGATCACCGTCGAACCCCGCACCGGCAACGCCGGCGACGTCTACTGGTCGGGCCCCGGCTGGTCGCTCAACTCGCTCGGCCTTCCCAACCGCGGCGCCGACGACCTCCGCCGCCACCTCCCCGGGATGGTCGAGGCCACCCGGGCCGCCGGGAAGCCCCTGATCGTGAGCGTGGCCGGGTTCTCGGTCGACGAGTACGCCCGGCTCGCCGACGCGGCCGCCGGCGCCGACCTCGTCGAGCTCAACCTCGGCTGCCCCAACGTGTGGGACGGCGGCGAGCAGAAGCGCATCGCCTGCTTCGACCCCGACCAGACCGAGCGGGTGTGCCGCGCCGCCCACGAGGCGCTCGCCCCCACCGGTACCCGGTTCGGGGTCAAGGTGTCGCCGTTCTCCGACCCGGCCGCCCTCGCCGCGCTCGGTGAGCGGCTGGCGAAGCTGGCCGGCGACCTCGACACGTTCCGGTTCGTCACCGCGGTCAACACGTTCCCCAACGGGTTCCAGCTCGACGCCGCCGGCCGGCCCGTCATCGACGTCGGCTACGCCGGTGTCAGCGGGGCCGCGCTGAAGCCCGTCGGGCTCGGCCAGGTGCGCCAGCTGCGGGCCCTGCTGCCCCCGACCGTCGACCTGGTCGGCGTGGGCGGCGTGGTCGAGGGGCGCGACGTGCACGACTACCTCGCCGTGGGTGCATCTGCGGTGCAGGCGTCCACCGCCTTCTGGAACGCCGGCGAGGACCCGCGGGTGTACGGCGAGATCCTCGCCGGCTACGTCGACCTCCTCGACCCCGACGGGAGCCCATGACCGACGAGCTGACCCTCCGCCGGCCCGACGACCTCCACCTGCACCTGCGCGACGGCGACCTCCTGCGCGCCGTGGCGCCGCACAGTTCGGCGACCTTCGCCCGGGGCCTGGTGATGCCCAACCTCGTGCCGCCGGTGCTGACGGCCGCCGACGTCGAGGCGTACCGCAAGCAGGTCCACGACGCCGTCCCCGACGGCCACCGGTTCGAGCCGCTCATGACGATCAAGGTGGTGCCGTCGACCACCGCCGACACCGTCCGCGAGGCCCGGGCCGCCGGGGCCGTGGCCGCCAAGCTCTACCCCGAGGGCGTGACCACCAACTCGGCCGACGGCGTCCGCGACATGGACGCCCTCGCCGACGTGTTCGCCGCGCTGGCCGAGGTCGGCATGGTGCTGTGCGTGCACGGCGAGGCACCCGACGCCTTCTGCCTCGACCGCGAGGCGGCCTTCGTCGACCACACGCTGCCCGAGCTGCTGGCCGGGTTCCCCGACCTGCGCGTCGTCCTGGAGCACGTGTCGACCGCCGACGCCGTCGAGCGGGTGCGGGCCGAGCCGCCCGGGCCCGACGGCCGGCCCCGGCTGGGCGCCACCGTCACCGTCCACCACCTGCTGCTCACGCTCGACGACGTGGTCGGCGGCATGCTCCACCCCCACCACTTCTGCAAGCCGCTGGCCAAGCGGCCCGAGGACCGCGACGCCGTCCGGGACGCGGCGCTGGGGGGCGACCCCCGGTTCTTCTTCGGCACCGACAGCGCCCCGCACCTTCGGGCGGCCAAGGAGTGCGCGGAGGGGTGCGCCGGCGTGTTCACCGCCCCGGTGGCGCTGCCGGTGCTGGCCGAGGTGTTCGAGGACCACGGCGCCCTCGACCGGCTCGACGCGTTCACCGGCACCCACGGCGCCGCGTTCTACGGCCTCCCGCCCAACGAGGGCACGGTCACGCTGGTGCGGGAGCCGTGGGTGGTGCCCGACGAGGTCGCCGGGGTCGTCCCGTTCCGGGCCGGCGCCACGCTGCGCTGGCGGCCGGCCGAGCCGGCGAGCTGACCCGGGCGGCCGGACGGCCGGGCGTCACGGCGTCACGGCGTCACGGCGTCACGGCGTCACGAAGGGTGCCGACCGGTCCGGCATCCCGCCGTCCGGCCAGCCGTCGAACGCCATCGGCAGCCCGGCGGCCAGCAGCAGGTTGGGGTGATCCATCACCTGCAGGTGGATGTGCGGCTGGCTCGAGTTCCCCGAGTTGCCCAGCTCGGCGACCACCTCGCCCCGGCGCACCCGGTCGCCCACGCCGGCCCGCAGCGACCCCTGCCGGAGGTGGGCGAGCGCGACGTAGGTTCCGGCCCCGTCGCCCGACGCCTCGGCGCCGTCGGCCCCGTCGTCGACCCGGAGCACCAGGTGGTTGCCGAGGATCCCCTTCGGTCCCCGCACCTCGCGGGCGAACGCTTCGACGGTCAGCAGGTAGGCGAGCGCGCCCCACGACATGCGGCTGCCGTGGTCGCGGGCCCGGTCGTGGGCCCGCACCACCACGCCGTCGACCGGCGCCACGATCGGATCGCCGAAGCCCGGGTAGGCGGTGGGCGGCTCGACCTTCACCCACCCGTCGACGCGCACGTCGCCGTCGCCGGTCGGCACCGGGACGAGGTCGATGGCGTAGGTCTGGCCGTAGGCGTGCAGCCCGTGGCTCGGCACCTTGTCGGCCGGGCTGTTCACCGCCCGGTAGCGGCCCCGGACCGGGAAGCCCACCGTGACCGGCGGCCGCCGCACGGTCCCCACCCGGAAGTACAGGGCGAACGCCACGAGCAGCACCACGAGCGGCAGCCAGAAGGGCAGGCGGGTGAACGCCCCCACCACGAGGAACACGGCGGCCGCCCACAGGAGCGGGATGCGGATGCGGGCCAGGAGGACGGCCATGCCTCCCTGCTACCCCCGCCGGACGCGACGAACCTGCCCCGGGGAGGGAAGGAACCGAGTCCCTCCCGGGGCAGGCCGTCGCTGAGTACCCGTGTGCACCTACGACCGCAGGCGCCGGGTGGTTGACCTTGTCCGGGTCGACCTACAGGGCGTCGCCGTCGACCTCGCCCGTCCGGATGCGGACGACGCGCTCCACGGCGGTGACCCAGATCTTGCCGTCGCCGATCTTGTCGGTCTTGGCCTCGCCGATGATCACGTCGACGATCCGGTCGACCTCGGCCTCCTCGACGACGATGTCGAGCCGCACCTTGGGCACGAAGTCGACCTCGTACTCGGCGCCCCGGTACACCTCGGTGTGCCCGGCCTGCCGGCCGAAGCCCTGGACCTCGCCCACGGTCATGCCCTGGACGCCGGCCTCCCGCAGGGCGTTCTTCACGGCCTCCAGCTTGAAGGGCTTGATGATGGCGGTGATGAGCTTCACGTCGTCCCCGATCAGTTGTTGTACGCCGTCTCGGCGTGCAGGGTCAGGTCGAGGCCGACGTCCTCACCCGTCTCGTCGACCCGGAGGCCGATGACCAGGTCGATGACCTTGCCGAGGACGATGCTGACCACGAACGAGAACACCAGCGTGACCACCGAGGCGACGATCTGGTCGACGAGCAGGTCGGTGCCGCCGCCGAGGAACGTGCCCTCGTCGACGACGCCCGGGTTGACGGACTTGTCGGCGAAGAGGCCCAGCAGGATCGACCCGACCAGGCCGCCGACCAGGTGGACGGCGATCACGTCGAGGCTGTCGTCCAGCTTGAACGCCTTCTTGATGCCGAGGGCGAGGTAGCAGATCACGCCGGTCGCGAAGCCGATGTAGACGGGCGCCATGCCGCCCACGAAGCCCGCGCACGGCGTGATCGCCACCAGGCCGGCCACGGCCCCGGACGCACCGCCGAGGGTCGTCGCGTGCCCGTCCTTCAGCTTCTCCACGAGGAGCCAGCCGAGCATCGCCGCCGACGCCGCCAGGAAGGTGTTCATGATCGCCTGGGCGGCGACCCCGTTGGCGGCCAGGGCCGAACCGGCGTTGAAGCCCGCCCAGCCGAACCACAGGATGCCGGTGCCCAGCAGGGTCAGCGGCAGGCTGTGGGGCGGCATCGGCTCCTCGGGGTAGCCCTTGCGGGCCCCGAGCAGGAGCACCAGGGCGAGGGCGGCCGCACCGGCGTTCATGTGCACCACGGCACCGCCGGCGAAGTCGAGCGCCCCCATGTCGGCCAGCCAGCCGCCGCCGAACACCATGTGCGCCAGCGGCCCGTAGGCCAGCACCAGCCACAGGCCGATGAACACCGCGTACGCCGAGAACTTCAGGCGATCAGCCGTGGCCCCCGTGATGAGCGCCGGCGTGATGATCGCGAAGGTCATCTGGAAGGCGGCGAACAGGACGAACGGGATGGTCAGTCCCGAGAGGAACTCGTTGGAGCTGGCCCCGATGCCAACGTCCTTGAGCCAGACGTAGTCGAAGTTGCCGATGAAGCCCGCGTTGCCGGCGTCCCCGAAGGCGAGGCTGAAGACCACAGCCGCCCACAGGACCGCCATGAGCCCCATCGCGAAGAAGTTCTGCATGAGCATGCCCAGGACGTTCTTCGAGCGGACCATGCCGCCGTAGAAGAACGCCAGGCCCGGTGTCATGAAGAGCACCAAGGCCGTCGAGGTCAACACCCACGCGGTGTCTCCGGTGTCCAAAGTCCCTCCTTCAGCAGGAAGCAGTGGAGGTCAGCGAACTACGGAGTTGTTTCCTGCATGTTTCCCGAACGCATCACGATGATGAACGGCGACGCGGTTCACCCCGCGCGCACGGTGGGCGCCTCCGGCTCGATGTGCACGATCCGGGCCTCGGGCACGACGCCCTGCACCTCCCGGCCGAGGTCGTCCACGGCCGCGGCGACACCGGCACCGTCGAGCCCGTCGCGGAACTCGACGTCGGCCACCACCATCAGCTCCTCGGGGCTCAGCTGCAGGGTGCGCAGGCGGGCCAGCCGCGCCACGGCGCCGTGGCCGGCGATCGCCGCCCGGACCGCCGCCACCTGCACCGGCGAGCCCGCCTCGCCGATCAGCAGGCTCTTCATCTTCGTGGCCAGCGTCATGGCGATGACCACCAGCAGGATGCCGATGCCCAGGCTGCCGAGGGCGTCGAACCGGGCGTTGCCGGTGACCGCGGCCAGGACGACGCCCGCCAGCGCGAACCCGAGGCCGATCAGGGCGCCGGAGTCCTCCAGCAGGACGACCGGCAGCTCCGCCCGCTTCGAGCGCAGGACGAACTTCCGCCACGTCTCGTCGCCCTTCTCGTCCCGGCTCTCCCGGACCGCCGTGCGGAGCGACAGCCCCTCCAGCACGATCGCCACCACCAGGATCCCCACCGCCCAGCCCAGCGACTCCAGCTCGTGGGGGTGCCGCAGCTTCTCCTCCGCCTCGAACAGGGCGAACAGGCCACCCCCGCTGAACAGCACCAGCGCCACCACGAACGCCCAGAAGTAGCGCTCGCGGCCGTAGCCGAACGGGTGCTCCTTGGTGGGAGCCCGCCGCGCCCTGCGCCCGCCGAGGATGAGCAGTCCCTGGTTGCCGGTGTCCGCCAACGAGTGGATGGACTCGGCCAGCATCGACGCCGCGCCGGTGACCAGGAATGCCACGAACTTGGCGATCGCGATCCCGAGGTTGG
>DATCLV010000845.1:0-5637 GCA_036563745.1 Acidimicrobiales bacterium
CTCCAGATGAGCGGCCCGAGCCCCCAGTTCAGCCTCGGCAAGTCGTTCCCCGGCTTCGCGCCCTTCGGCCCGTGGCTGGTCACGCCCGACGAGCTCCCCGACCCCGACGATCTGGCGCTCGAGTGCCGGGTGAACGGCGAGCGGGTGCAGCACGGCCGCACCTCCGACATGGTGTTCTCGGTACCGGCTCTCGTCGCCCGGCTGTCGGCCGTCCTTCCCCTACTGCCCGGCGACGTGATCTTCACCGGCACCCCGGCCGGCGTGGGCATGAGCCGTACGCCGCCGCGGTTCCTGTCGCCCGGTGACGAGCTGGTCAGCCGCGTCGACGGGATCGGCGAGATGCGGCACCGCCTCGTCGGCTGACTCGCCGTCGGCCTGCGCCCCGGGCCGAGCGCCGCCCCGGCGGCCCGACCGGCAGTCGCCAGGGCGCCGCGGGTCAGCCGGCCGGCCCGAGCCCGTCGTGCTCGGCCAGGGCCGCGGCGGCCGCCCGGCGCCGCTCGCGCCGGCGCGCCTGTTCGTCGGGGTCGGGCACGGGCACGGCGGCCAGCAGGGCGACCGTGTACGGGTGCCGGGGCTCGCGGTGGACCTCGGCCGTCGGCCCCGTCTCCACCACCCGGCCGCGCCGCAGCACGGTGGTCGTGTCAGCGACGTGGCGCACGACGCTCAGGTCGTGGGAGACGAAAAGCATCGCCAGCGACAGCTCGCGCTGCAGGTCCTTGAGCAGGTTGATGACCTGCGCCTGGATCGACAGGTCGAGCGCGCTGACGGGCTCGTCGCACACCAGGAGCCGGGGCGTGAGCGTGAGCGCCCGGGCGATGGGGATGCGCTGGCGCTGGCCGCCCGAGAACTGCCGGGGGTAGCGCCCCATGGCGTCCGCCGGCAGCCCGACCCGTGTGAGCCGGTCCCGCACGGTAGCGTCCGCCTCGTCCCGGCTGTAGCCGTGGACCTGCAGCGGCTCGCGCAGGGTGGCGCCGACCGTGAGTGCCGGGTTGAGCGACGAATACGGGTCCTGGAAGACGACGGAGATGTCCCGGGCCAGCGCCCGCCGCTCGCGGTGGCCGGCGTGCGTGACGTCGCGCCCGTCGAACATGACCTTGCCCGCGGCCGGCCGGACGAGGCCGAGCACGGCCCGGGCGATGGTCGACTTGCCCGAGCCCGACTCCCCGACAAGCGCCATCGTCTCGCCCGCGCCGATGGCGAAGGAGACGTCGTCCACGGTGACGACCGGCGGCGTGCGCCACCCAGGCGTGCGGTACTCGACGCGGAGCCCGCTCACCTCAAGGAGGGGCGCGCCGGTCATGGGGTCCGCTCCCCGGCGAGCGCCTCGATCCGGACGCAGCGCGAGGCCCGTCCGGGGGCGGGCTCGACCAGCGGGATCGGCTCGGTGCGGCACCGGTCCGTGGCGAGTGGGCAGCGCGCGTGGAAGTGGCAGCCCGCCGGCCAGTCCGCCGGGGCCGGGACGGTTCCGGAGATGGTGGGGAGCCGGCCGCTCGGAGTCGCCAGGTGGGGATCCGACCGGAGCAGGCCGTCGGTATAGGGCATCAGCGGCCGGGACAGCAGCTCGCCCACCGGCCCCGTCTCCACGACCTCGCCGGCGTACATGACGACCGCCCGCGTGCACAGGTCGGCGAGCACACCGAGGTCGTGGGTCACGAGGATCACGGCCATCGACAGCTCGTCCTGAAGCTTGCGGAACAGGTCGAGCACCTCGGCCTGGGTGGTGACGTCGAGGGCGGTGGTCGGCTCGTCGGCGATGAGCAGACGGGGCTGGGCGCCAAGGGCCATGGCGATGGCGACGCGCTGGGCCATGCCGCCGGACAGCTGGTGGGGGTACCGGGCTGCCGTCGCCCGGGGGTCCGTCATGCCGACGAGCTCGAGGAGTTCGAGCGCCCGGTCCGCGGCCTGGCGCCGCGACAGGCCCAGGTGGTGGCGGATCGGCTCGGCGATGAGCTCGCCGACCGGGAAGACCGGGTCGAGGCTCACCATCGACTCCTGCGACACGAAGCCGATCTGCGAGCCGCGGATCCGCTCGTGGTCGCGCTCCGACAGCCCGACGAGCTCGCGCCCGTCGAACGTGATGCTCCCGCCGGTGACCGCGCCCGGCGGCGGGACGAGCCCCAGGACGGCGAGCGCGGTGACGGTCTTGCCGCAGCCGCTCTCGCCCACTACCCCCAGCGCCTCGCCCGGGCGAACGTCGAAGCTCACGTCGTCGACCACCGGCTGCCAGCCGTCGCCCGCCGGGAACGAGATCTCCAGCCCGCGCACCGCGAGCAGGGCCGGGCCGGCCTCGGCGCCGACGGGGTCGGGCGCGCCTCGATCCGCCGGGCGGACGGCCGGCTTCACCGCGGGCCGAGTGCCGGGCCGGGCGACGATCGCCACCCCGGCGGCTGCGTCGTGCAGGCTGTCGCCGATCAGGTTGAAGGCCACGACCGTGAGCGTGATCAGCGCGCCGGTGGGGACGAGCAGCCAGGCCTGGGTGTAGGCCACGTCGCCGGCGTCGGCCACCATGACGCCCCAGCTGGGCGTCGGCGGACGGACGCCGAGCCCGAGAAAGCTCAGCCCACCCTCGACCAGGAGGGCGAGCCCGCACATCATCGACGAGCGGATGATGACCGGCCCGATGACGTTGGGCAGGACGTGCCGCACGATGATCCGGGCATGCGGCAGCCCGGCGACCCGGGCGGCGTCGATGTAGAGCGCGGACCGCACGGCCAGCGTCGAGCTTCGGGCCAGCCGCACCAGGTCGGGGGAGAACAGCACCCCGAGCGTGACCATGGCGGCGGTGATGTTGGGCCCGAACACTGCCAGCACCGTGAGGATCACGATGATCGACGGGATCGACAGGATGACGTCGCTGACCCGGTCGAGGATCCGGTCGACCCAGCCGCCGAGGTAGCCGGCGAGCACACCGGCCGGCAGCCCGACGGCCAGGGCGACCGCCACGGCCACGACCGCCGCCAGCAGGCTGGTCCGGGCGCCGTGGAGCAGGCGGCTCAGCACGTCGCGCCCCAACTCGTCGGTGCCCAGCCAGTGCTCCGCCCCCGGCCCGGCCAGGGTGTCGTTGAGGTCCTGCTGCTGCGGGTCGTGCGGCGCCAACCAGGGGGCGAGGACCGCGGCGACGACGAGCAGCGTCACGAACACCAGCGCCGCCAGCGTGACCGGGTCGCGCAGCGCCTGCCTGGCGCCCCGCGTCGGCGACTGTCCGGGCGCCGGCCCGGCGGTGACCGTCGTGGTCGTGCCGGTCATGGCACCCGCACCCGGGGGTTCAGCCAGCCGTAGAGCGCGTCGACGAGCACGTTGACGACGACGACCGCGACGGTGAGGTAGAGCACGAGGGCCTGCATGACCGGGAAGTCGGCCCGCGACGCCGACGTCACCGCCAGCGTCCCCACCCCGGGGAGGGCGAAGATCTGCTCGATCACGACGGCGGAGCTGAGCATGCCGATGAACCTGAGCCCGACGACTGTCAGCACCGGGATGGCGGCGTTGCGGAGGGCGTGCCGGTACACAATGCTGCGCCGGGGCAGGCCGCAGGCCCGCAGCGTGCGGACGAAGTCCCGGTCGAGCACCTCGACCATCGCTCCGCGGGTCATGCGGGCGATCGACGCCACGCCCGCCGCCCCCAGGGCCGCCACCGGCAGGACCAGGCCGCGGGCCCAGTCCGCCGGGGAGTCGACGAACGTCGTGTAGCCGTTCGGGGGCAGCCACCCGAGCCAGATGGAGAACACGACGATCAGCACGAGGGCCAACCAGAAGTTGGGCACCGCCTGGCCCACCACCGCGCCCACCTGGCTTGCCCGCCCCGCGGTGCTGGGGCGGACCGCGCCGAAGACCCCGATGGCGACGCCGAGCACTACCGAGGCGACGGTGGCGCCCAGCGCCAGCGACAGGGTGACCGGCAGCCGGTCGGCGATGATCTCCGTCGCCGACCGGCTGGACAGGAGCGAGTCGCCCACGTCGCCCCGGGCGAGATCGGCGAGGAACGACCCGTACTGGGCAAGGAGCGGGCGGTCGAGCCCGAGCTCGCGGCGGACCTCGTCGTACTGCTCGGGCGTCGCCCGGTCGCCGAGGATCGACACGGCGGGGTCGTTCGGCGCCATCCGCAGCAGGACGAAGCTCAACGTCATGACGGCCCAGATCAGGGGGACCGCCAGCAGCAGCCGTCGCCCCACGAACCCGGCGACGGCGCGGAGGCCGCCGCCGGGCCCGGCTGACGTGTTGCCGGTCGCGCCCCTCATGCCGCCGGCTGCCAGCCCCTGATGCTGGGCGTGATCACGTGCGGGGTGAGCGTCACGTCCTCCACGTCGGGGCCGACCAGGTAGATGGCGTCGGCGACGTAGAGCGGCAGGTACCACGCCTGCTCGACGATCCGGGCGCTCAGCTCGCGGTAGGTGGCGTCCCGCTCCTCGGGCTGCTGCGCCGCCCCCTCGTCGACGAGCGCCAGCATCTCCGGGTCGGAGGCCCCGGTCGGGTTGTAGGCGCTCTCGGGGTTCAGCAGGAACTGGGCGTCGATGTAGGTGTCGGTCATGCCCCAAGGCAGGTACACGGCCGCGTGCGTGCCCTCGAGCAGGTCGTGGCTCAGCCCGCTGGGGCTGGCGGGCACGATCTCGACGGACACGCCCACCTCCTCAAGCTGCCCGGCGATGGCCTCGACCACCGTGGTCGACTCCGAGGTCGCCAGGATCGGCAGCGTAAAGCCGTCCTCGTAGCCGGCCTCGGCGAGCAGCTGGCGGGCCCGCTCGGGATCGTGGGCGTAGGCGTCGTCGAGCGACTCGTCGTAGCCGTCCATGCCCGGCGAGATGAACTGGGACGTCGGCGTCCCGTACCCCCGCACGATGGACTCGACGATCGCCTCCCGGTCCACGGCGTGGTTCAGCGCCTGGCGCACCCGGACGTCGCCCAGGGCCGGCACGATCTCGCCCTGGCGGTCGAGCAGCATGACGCCGGCGGTGTCGGTCGGCTGGGTGAGGATCTCGACGTCCGTGCCCTCGGCGGCCGCCGCCACCTCGGCATTGCCCTCGCCTGCGTCGAGCTCGCCGGCCCGCACGCCCTGGAAGATGGCGGTGCGGTCGGCGATGACCCTGATCGTCACCTCAGCGAACGGGAAGTCGTCTGCGTCCGGGTAGTCGGGATTGCGGGTGAACGTGTAGTGGTCGTCCGGCACGGTGTCGTCCGCGTCGAGCGTGTAGGGCCCGGCGCCGACCGGGTTGGTGTCGAGGTCGCGGGCGTCCAGCGCCTCGGGGCTGACCATCAGCCCCAGGTTCTGGCTGAGGACGACCGGCAACGAGGGGTTCGGGGCCGACAGGTTGATGCGGACCTCGGTGGGGCTCACGGCCTCGACCGACTCGACGAGCGCGAGCTGCGCGCTCTGCGGCCCGTTGGTGGCGAGCGCCCGGTCGAGGTTGGCCTTGACCGCCTCGGCGTCGAGCGCCGCCCCGTCGGTGAAGGTCAGGCCCTCCCGCAGCGTGAGCTCGAAGACCGTGTTGTCGTCGTTGTACTCCCACGACTCGGCGAGGCCCGGCACCAGCTCGCCGTCGGCGTCGGTCCGGATCAGCGAGTCGTAGACCAGCCACAGATACTGCAGCCGGCGCCCCGCCGGGCTGGCCACGGGATCGAAGGTCTCGATCGCCGCCATGT